>JAOPVM010000049.1 GCA_025966215.1 Klenkia sp. | reverse complement strand
GGGCGGATCAACGGCTCGACGCGTGGTCCGGGTACCTCTCGGCCGGCCGGCTCACGCGGCCCAGGTACTTCGCGCTCTACCCAGGTTGCAACCTGTGCAGAGCGCGAACTTCCCAGCTATAACTGTGAAACCGACACCCCGCACGCGCTGACAGGGCCCGGGGACGGGGGCGGTGGGTGGGCGGGGTCAGATGGGTTCGAGGATCCGCTTCAGGAAGGTGCGGGTGCGGTCCTGGACGGGGTTGCCGAGGACCTGGGCCGGGGGGCCGTGCTCGAGGACCACGCCGCCGTCCAGGAACAGCACCTGGTCGGCCACCTGCCGGGCGAACCGCATCTCGTGGGTGACCACGACCATCGTCCAGCCCTCGGCTGCCAGGGACTGCATCACCCGCAGCACCTCACCGACCAGCTCGGGGTCCAGCGCGCTCGTCGGCTCGTCGAAGAGCACCACCCGCGGCTTGGTGGCCAGCGCGCGGGCGATGCCCACGCGCTGCTGCTGGCCACCGGACAGCTGGACCGGGTAGGCGTCCGCCTTGTCCGCCAGCCCCACCCGGGCCAGCAGCTCGCGGGCCTCGGTGCGCGCCTCCTCGCGGGGCCGGTGCTGGGCGAGCACCGGCCCGGACGTCACGTTCTCCAGCACGGTGAGGTGCGGGAACAGGTTGTGGGCCTGGAAGACCATCCCGCTCTGGTCGCGCAGCCGGGACACCGCACGGGTGTCCGGCCGCGCCGCCCAGTCCACCGACACGTCGCCGATCCGGACCGTTCCGACCTGCGGCGTCTCCAGGCCGTTGAGGCTGCGCAGCAGCGTGGTCTTGCCCGACCCGGACGGGCCGATCAGGCAGGTGACCGACCCGGCGGGCACCACGACGTCGATGCCGCGCAGCACCTGGTTGTCCCCGAAGGACTTGACCAGCCCGCGGGCCTCGAGCAGCGGCGCGCTCACGCGGCCACGTACCGGGAGAGCCGGGTCTCCAGCCGGGTCTGACCGAAGGACAGCACGAGGCACACCACCCAGTAGTAGACGGCCGCGAGGCCGTAGAGGGTGAAGAACTCGAAGCTCGGCGCCGCGATCTGCTGCGCGGTGCGCAGCAGCTCGGTGACCGTGATCGCCGAGACCAGCGAGGTGTCCTTCACCAGCGAGATCAGCGTGTTGCTCAGCGACGGCACCGCGATGCGGGAGGCCTGGGGCAGCACCACCCGTCGCAGGGTCGTCGTCCGGCCCATCCCGACGGTCATCGCCGCCTCCCACTGCCCGCGCGGCACAGCGAGGATCGCCCCGCGCACCGCCTCGGAGGCGTAGCCACCGACGTTGAGGCTCAGCGCGATGATCGCGCTGGGCCAGGGGGCCAGGGTGATCCCGAGGGAGGGGAGACCGAAGAAGACGATGAACAGCTGGAGCAGCAGCGGCGTCCCGCGGATCACCGAGACGTAGGCCCGGGCCACCCCCGCCACCAGCCGGCGGCCGGACAGGCGCATCAGCGCCAGCAGCACGGCCAGGGCGAGGCCCAGCGCGAAGCTCACCACGGTCAGCGGGATCGTCCCGCGGAGCAGCCCCTCGGCCAGCGGCCACAGGCTGCTGCGGACCAGGTCCCAGTCGATCCCGCTCACGGTGTCGCCGCCCGCTGCGTCACTGTCCGCTGACGTCCTCGCCGAAGTACCGCTCGGAGATCTCGGCCAGCGTGCCGTCGGCGCGCAGCGACTCCAGGGCCTGGTCGACCTGGGCCTGCAGGTCGGCGCTGTCCTGGCGGAAGACCAGGGCCTGCTCGCTCGGCTCGTCGATCTCGGCGGCGATCTGCACCTCGTCGTCCCCGGTGGTCGCCTGGTACTCCAGGAAGGCCAGGCTGTCGTTGATCGTGAGGTCCACGCGCTCCTGCTTGAGCAGCGTGATGGCCTGGGTGAAGCCCTCGACGGCCTCCACCTGGGCACCGGCCTCGGTGGCGACCTCGTAGAAGGAGCTGGTCAGCGACTGCGCGCTGGTCTTGCCCGCGACGTCGGCCAGCGAGCTCACGCTGTCGTCGTCGGCACGCGTGATGACCACCCCGGTGGAGACGGTGTACGGCGCGGAGAAGAGGTAGAGCTCCTCGCGCTCGGGGTTGATCGTCACCTGGTTGGCGATGACGTCGTACCGGTCGGCCTCCAGGCCGGCGAAGATCGAGTCGAAGGTCGTCTCGCTGAACTCGACGTCCATGCCGAGCTCCTCGCCCACCGCGCGGGCCACCTCGACGTCGTACCCGGTGAGCTCGTCGGTGTCCGGGTCGTGGAAGGAGAAGGGCGCGTAGGTGCCCTCGGTGGCCACCCGCAGCACGTCGGCGTCACCGCCGGACCCTGCCTCGTCGGAGCCCCCGCTGCAGGAGGTCAGCACCAGCGCGGAGGCCAGGGCAACGGTCAGGGACAGGCGGGTACGCACGATGGGCTCCGGGGTTCACGGGGGGTTCGACCTGCACAGGTCGGGGCGGTGGCGTCATCGACAACCGGACCCGCCCCGGAGCATTCCGCCGCGTGGCCGGTCGCACAACACGGCGGCCTGGCCGGGCCTACGCCCGGGCCCGCCCGCGAGCCTCCTCCGGACCCGCCGTCCTCACCAACACCCCGCCGTCCTCACCAGCGTTGGTGCGGGCGCCGGGGGTTGGATCAGGTCACCTGATCCACGCTGGGGGCGCGCTACAGGAGGCGGTTGGTCCAGAGCAGGGAGAGGACGACGCCGAGGAAGGCGAAGAGGACTCCGCCGCGGACGAACCAGGGGCTGATGTCCTGGGGCTCGGTGACGTAGCCGATCTGGCTGCCGAGGTCGGCGTAGACCTGCTCGAGCTCCTCGGCGCTGGCCGCCTCGGAGTAGGAGCCGCCGGTCTGGTCGGCGATGGACTCGAGGGTGGCCCGGTCGACCGGGACCGGGACGGTCTCGCCCTCCAGGTCCAGGGTGCCGAAGTCGGTGCCGAACGCGATCGTCGAGACCGGGATCTGGGCGCCGATCGCGGCCTCGACGGCCTGGGTGTCGGGACGGCCGACGGTGTTGTAGCCGTCGGACAGCAGGATCACCCGGGCCGGCGCGGCCTGCTCGCCGGTGTCCTCCAGCGAGGACTGGTAGTTCTGGATCGCGGTGAGCGAGGTGAACACCGCCTCGCCGATGGCGGTGGACTCGGCCAGCTCCAGGTTGTCGATCGCGGTGCGCACCGAGGCCCGGTCCGTGGTCGGGGTGACCAGCGTGGTCGCCGACCCGGCGAAGGACACCAGCCCGAGGTTGATCCGCTCGGGCAGGATGTCCACGAACTGCTTGGCCGCGGTCTGCATCGCGGCGAACCGGTCGGGCTCGATGTCGGTGGCCTGCATGGACAGCGACACGTCCACGGCCATGATCACCGTGGCCCGCTCCCGGGGCACCCGCACCTCGGTGGAGGGCTGGGCCAACGAGAGCACCAGCGCGCCCAGGGCCACCACGACCAGACCGAAGGACAGGTGCCGACGCCAGCCGGGCCGCTTGGGCACCAGCGAGCCGAGCATCGCGACGTTGGTGAACCGGGCGGCGTACGTCCTGCGACGGAGCTGCATCACCACGTAGAACGCGGCCAGCGCCAGCACGGCGAGCAGGCCCAGCAGCCACAGCGGGGACTGGAACGTCATCGGGAGGCCCCTCCGGCGCCGGCGCGGCGGCGGTCGGCGACGAACCGCACCACGTCGGTCACCCAGTCTCGGTCGGTGCGCAGCTGCAGGTGCCCGGCACCGCAGCGGCGCAGGGTGGCGGCGATCTGCCGGCGCTGGGCGGCGGCGCCCTCGGCGAACTTCCGGCGCACCTCGGCGTTGCCGGTGGGCACCTCGAGGGTCTGCCCGGTCTCCGGGTCGACCACGGTCAGCAGCCCGACGTCGGCAAGCTCGAGCTCGCGCGGGTCGAGCACCTCGACGGCCAGCAGCTCGTGCCGGCTGGACAGCCCGCGCAGCGGTCGCTCCCAGTCCGCGTCACCCAGGAAGTCCGAGACCACGCACACCAGCCCGCGACGGCGGGGCGGACGGCGCAGGGTCTCCAGCGCCGCGGCCAGGTCGCCGCGGCGTCCTCCCGCGGCCCGGGGCGTGGCCACGACCTGGCGGAGCAGCCGGTCGGCGGCCAGCCGGCCGGGCAGCGCCGGGTACCGGTCCACCCGCTCACCGGTGGTGACCACGGCGCCCAGCCGGTTGCCGTCGCGCACGGTGAGGTGGCTGACCGCGGCCAACCCGGCGATGGCCAGGTCCCGCTTCTCGCAGTCCGCCGTCCCGAAGTCCAGGGACGCCGAGAGGTCCAGCACCACCCAGGTCTCCAGCTCCCGGTCGGCGATGGTCTCCCGCACGTGGGGGGTCTGGGTGCGGGCGGTCACGAACCAGTCCATCCGGCGGACGTCGTCGCCGGGGTGGTAGCTGCGCGAGTCACCGGCCTCGGTGCCCGAGCCCGGCACCAGGCCCAGGTGGTCACCCTGCAGCAGGCCGTCCAACCGCCGTCGGACGGTGAGCTCCAGCCGGCGCAGCAGCACGTCGGCGTTGCCGCCGTCCCCGAAGTGGGTGGGCGGCGGCACCGCCGGGGGCTCGGCGTCGGGACGGCGGCGCGGACTCACGCCGACTGCGGTCCGGCGCCGAAGCCCTGCTGCGGACCCTGCGGCCCGCCCCACGGACCCTGCTGGGGACCCTGCGGGCCGCCGCTGCCCGGCACGACCGGGCCGCCGGGGGCGCCGGGACCGAAGCCGCCGGACCGCTGCCGCGGGGTGACCTGGGGCAGCGGGACACTCTGCACGATCCGCTTGACCACGTGGTCGGCGGGCACGCCGTCGGCCAG
>JAOPVM010000048.1 GCA_025966215.1 Klenkia sp. | reverse complement strand
GTCTGGCCGAGTTCGCGGGCCTGGTCGCCGTCCTCGCCGGGCACCGAGATGACGATGTTGGAGTCGCCCTCGGTGACCACCTCGGCCTCGGAGACCCCGAGGCCGTTGACGCGCTGCTCGATGATCTGCCGAGCCAGCTCCAGGTCCTCCCGGTCGGGGGTGCCCCCGCCGGGGACCTGGGCGGTCAGCGTCACCGTGGTGCCGCCCTGCAGGTCCAGACCCAGCTGCGGGGTGCGCTGGGAGCCGGTCCCGAAGACCAGTCCGTACATGGCCGCCACGATCAGGACGAAGGCCCCGAAGTAGCGGGCGGCGGGGAGCTGGCGAGCGGCCACGGTGCGCGGCCTCAGCGGGTGCGGTCGGAGGGACCCGAGGGGTCACCGTCGCCGTCGACGTGGCCGTGCCGCTCGTCGATGGGGGGCACGATCTCCCCGGCGGTGGCGTCGAGCACCGCACCGTCGGGCGTGCGGATCTCCATCACCGCCGGGCGGGCGAAGGTGGCCACCACGCCGGGGGCGATCTCGATGTCCACGGTGCCGTCGCCGAGGCCGGCGACCGTGCCGTGCAGGCCGCTGGTCAACATGACCGGGGAGCCCACGGTCAGGGACTCCTGCAGGGTCTGCGCGTTGGCGGCCATCTTCTTGCGCTGGCGGGCCGGGAGCACGATGAGCAGTGCGAAGGCGATGACCAGCAGGATGAGCGGGAAGAACTGCTCCACGGTTGTCGTGCCTCTCCACCGCGCAGCGTTCGCGCGGTCATCGTGACCGCACGCTGGCGGTCACTCGGGTACGTCGGGTGCGGTCCGCCCGGGGGGCGCGACCGGCGCAGGGCGCAGCACCGGCGTGCGGTGCGGTCGTGCGGTTGCGCTCCAGCGGCGATGAGTCTAGGCGTCGAAGAGCGTCGGGGAGGAAGCCCGGTCCGACGGCGGGTCGCCGAAACCGCCGGTGAGCCAGCTGCCCTGGGGCACCGGGAGGTCCAGGTGCCGCCACGCCGCCTCGGTCGCGACCCGACCGCGGGGGGTGCGGGCGAGCAGTCCGGCGCGCACCAGGAAGGGCTCGCAGACCGCCTCGACGGTGTGCGGCTCCTCCCCCACGGCGACCGCGAGGGTGGACACCCCGACCGGGCCCCCGCCGAACCCGACGACCAGGGCCCGCAGCACCTCGCGGTCCAGCCGGTCCAGGCCGAGCTCGTCGACGTCGTACAGCGCCAGGGCGGCCTGCGCCACGGCCAGGGTGATCCGGCCGTCGGCGCGCACCTCGGCGTAGTCCCGCACCCGGCGCAGCAGCCGGTTGGCGATCCGCGGCGTGCCCCGGGAGCGTCCGGCGATCTCCGCGGACCCCTCGGCGTCGATCTGCACGCCCAGCAGGTCGGCGCTGCGCTGCAGCACCAGCTGCAGGTCGGCGGTGTCGTAGAACTCCATCTGGCCCACGAAGCCGAACCGGTCGCGCAGCGGGCCGGTCAGCAGCCCGGCGCGGGTGGTGGCCCCGACCAGGGTGAACGGGGCGATCTCCAGCGGGATGGCGGTCGCGCCGGGGCCCTTGCCGACGACGACGTCGACCCGGAAGTCCTCCATCGCCATGTAGAGCAGCTCTTCGGCGGGTCGGGCGATCCGGTGGATCTCGTCGATGAAGAGCACGTCGCCCGCACCGAGGTTGGACAGCATCGCTGCCAGGTCACCGGAGCGCTCGATCGCGGGACCGGAGGTGATCTTGACTGCCGTCCCCAGCTCGGAGCCGATGATCAGCGCCAGCGAGGTCTTGCCCAGGCCGGGCGGCCCGGACAGCAGCACGTGGTCCGGCGGCCGGCCACGCCGCTTGGCGCCCTCGAGCACGAGGTCCAGCTGGCGGGACACCTTGGGCTGCCCGACGAACTCGGCCAGGGAGTGCGGGCGGAGCGCGGACTCCACGACCCGCTCCTCCTCCCCCGCCCACGCGCTGGCGTCGGACTCCCCCGGGATGCTCACGCCCGACCCAGCATCCGCAGCGCCTGGCGCAGCAGGACGGCGACGTCGACGCTGCCGGTGTCGGCGACCTGCTCCTCGGCGACCGGGGCGAGCTGGCCGAGGGCACCGTCGGCCTCGCGGACGCTCCAGCCCAGCCCGACCAGGGCGGTGGTCAGCTGGTCGCGCCACGGTGCGACGGGGGCGACGAGGGAGCCGGTGGCACCCGCCGCGGCGGTGGCGGCGTCGAGGCTGACGTCCCCGGAACCCACGCCGAGCCGGTCGCGCAGCTCCAGCACCAGCCGCTCGGCGCCCTTCTTGCCGATGCCGGGCACCTGCATGAGCGACTTCAGGTCGCCGGTGGTGACAGCGCGGCGCACCTCGCGGGGCGGGTGGATCGCCAGCACGGCCTGGGCCAGCCGGGGGCCCACGCCGTTGGCCGTCTGCAGCAGCTCGAACAGCTGGCGCTCGTCGTCGTCGGCGAACCCGTAGAGGGTCAGCGAGTCCTCCCGGACGACGAGGCTGGTGGACAGCCGGGCGGACTCCCCCACCTGCAGCCGGGCGATGGTGCCCGGGGTGCACTGCACGGCCAGCCCGATCCCACCCACCTCGACGACGGCGCCGTCCGGGGAGACGGCGGCGACCCGGCCCGCGACGGAGGCGATCACCGGTACACCGCGCCGGTCCCGATGCCCTGCCAGCGGCTCTGCCGGACGACCGGACGGGGTGCGGTGGTGAGCGGTCCCTGGGCCACCCCGGCGCCGGTGGCCAGCGCAGCCACCCGCAGCCGGTCCTGGGTCGGCCCGCGCCAGACGTGGCAGACCGCCAGGGCCAGCGCGTCGGCCGCGTCGGCCGGCCGGGGGGCCTCGGTCAGCCCCAGCACCCGCGTCACCATCAGGGTCACCTGCTCCTTGTCGGCCCGGCCGTTGCCGGAGATCGCGGCCTTCACCTCGCTGGGGGTGTGCCAGGCGACCGGCCGGCTGGCCTGGGCCGCGGCGAGCGCCGCGACCCCGGCGGCCTGCGCGGTGCCGGTCGCCGTCCCCTTGTTGTTCTGCAGGAACACCCGCTCGATGGCCACCACGTCGGGCTGGTGCTCGCGCAGCAGCGCGGCCACCGCCGCGTGCAGCTCCAGCAGCCGCAGCTCCAGGGCGAGGTCGGCGTCGCTGCGCACCACCCCGACGCCCACCGCCGTGGGTCGGGCCCCGGGTCGACCGTCGACGACACCCCAGCCGCAACGGGTCAGCCCCGGGTCGATGCCGAGCACGCGCACTGGAGACCCTCTCGCCGACGAACAGGTGTTCGAGGGAACGCTAGGCCGACCGAGGTCGGAGGACGCACCGACACGCTGGGACGACGGTCCTCACACCTCCGCGGCGATCTTCTCCATCACGTCGTCGGGCACCTCGTAGTTGGCGTAGACGTTCTGCACGTCGTCGCAGTCCTCGAGGGCGTCGATGAGCCGGAAGACCTTGCCGGCGCCCTCCTCGTCCAGCTCCACCTGCACGCTGGGCACGAACGCGGCCTCGGCGGAGTCGTAGTCGATCCCGGCGTCCTGCAGCGCGGTGCGGACGGCGACCAGGTCGGTCGGCTCGCTGACCACCTCGAAGGTGTCCCCGAGGTCGCGGACCTCCTCGGCGCCGGCGTCCAGCACGGCCTCCATGACGTCGTCCTCGGTGGTGCCGGCCGACGGGACCACGACGACGCCCTTGCGGCTGAACATGTAGGACACCGACCCGGGGTCGGCCATCGACCCGCCGTTGCGGGTCATGGCGGTGCGGACCTCCATGGCCGAGCGGTTCTTGTTGTCGGTGAGGCACTCGATGAGCACCGCGACACCGGCCGCGGCGTAGCCCTCGTAGGTGATGCCCTGGTACTCGACACCACCGGCCTCCAGGCCCGCGCCGCGCTTGACCGCGCGGTTGATGTTGTCGATCGGCACCGAGGACTTCTTGGCCCGCTGGACGGCGTCGAAGTGCGTCGGGTTGCCCTGCACGTCACCGCCGCCGGTACGCGCCGCGACCTCGATGTTCTTGATCAGCTTGGCGAAGAGCTTGCTCCGCTTGGCGTCGATCCCGGCCTTCTTGTGCTTGGTCGTCGCCCACTTGGAATGGCCGCTCATGTGGAGCTCTCCTCAATGACGCCGTCGCTGGCGCCGTCCGCACGTCGTCTGCCGCCGGGCTGGCGCACCAGTTCGACGAAGAACCGGTGCAGCCGGGTGTCGCCGGTGAGCTCCGGGTGGAAGCTGGTGGCGACGACGCTGCCCTGGCGGACCGCGACGATCCTACCGTCGGCCGGTCCACCGGAGACCCGACCGAGCACCTCGACGCCGTCCCCGGCCTGCTCCACCCAGGGCGCCCGGATGAACACCGCGTGCACCGGGCCGCCGGCGACGCCGGCCACCTCGACCTCGGACTCGAAGCTGTCGACCTGGCGGCCGAAGGCGTTGCGGCGCACCGTGACGTCCAGTCCGCCGATCGTCTCCTGGTCGGCGGGGGCGTCCAGCAGCCGGTCGGCGAGCAGGATCATCCCGGCGCACGACCCGTAGGCGGGCAGCCCGCCGCGGACCGCGTCCCGCAGCGGGTCGAGCAGGCCCCAGCGGCGGGCGAGCTTCGCGATGGTCGTGGACTCCCCGCCGGGCAGCACCAGCCCGTCGAGGCCGGTGAGCTCCTCGGGGCGCCGCACGGCCGACGTCCGGGCGCCCTGCCCCTCGAGCACGGCGCGGTGCTCCCGGACGTCGCCCTGCAGCGCCAGCACCCCGATGTGGGGCGTGCTCACCAGCCGCGGTTGGCGTACCGCTGCTCGGCGGGCAGCGTGTCGACGTTGATCCCGACCATGGCCTCGCCCAGCCCGCGGCTGACCTTCGCGATCACCGACGGGTCGTCGTGGAACGTGGTGGCCTGCACGATGGCCGCGGCGCGCTGCGCCGGGTCACCGGACTTGAAGATGCCCGAGCCCACGAACACGCCCTCAGCGCCCAGCTGCATCATCATCGCCGCGTCCGCGGGGGTGGCGATGCCGCCGGCGGTGAACAGCACGGTGGGCAGCTTGCCGGTGCGGGCGACCTCGGCCACCAGCTCGTACGGCGCGCGCAGCTCCTTGGCCGCGACGAACAGCTCGGTCTCGTCCAGGGTGGTCAGCCGGCGGATGCCGGCGCGGATCGCGCGCATGTGCCGGGTGGCCTCCACGACGTTGCCGGTGCCGGCCTCGCCCTTGGAGCGGATCATGGCCGCGCCCTCCGAGATGCGGCGCAGCGCCTCCCCGAGGTCGGTGGCACCGCAGACGAAGGGCACGGTGAAGTCGCCCTTGACGATGTGGTGCGCCTCGTCGGCCGGGGTGAGCACCTCGGACTCGTCGATGTAGTCCACGCCCAGGCTCTCGAGCACCCGGGCCTCGACGAAGTGGCCGATCCGGGCCTTGGCCATCACCGGGATGGACACCGCGGCGATGATCCCGTCGATCATGTCCGGGTCGCTCATCCGGGCGATGCCGCCCTGGGCGCGGATGTCGGCGGGCACCCGCTCGAGGGCCATCACGGCGACCGCGCCGGCGTCCTCGGCGATCCGGGCCTGCGCGGCATCGACGACGTCCATGATGACGCCGCCCTTGAGCTGCTCGGCCATGCCGCGCTTGACCCGGTCGGTGCCGGTGCCGGTGCTGGGGGTGGGGGTGACGTTCTCGGTCACGGTGTGGCCTCGCGGTTCTCAGGGGTGGGTCGGGACCCTCCATGCTAGGTGGGGCGTCAGGCCCCGCCCCGGCCGCCCGCGGCGGCACCGACGGCGTCCAGACCGTCGTCGATGTCGAAGAACCGGGGCAGCGGACGGCGGGCGTGCAGCCGCAGCACCCGGGCGATGGGGCGGCGGCGCAACGACCGGGTGTCGCGGACCGCGTCGTTGTAGAAGCGCCGGGCCAGGCCCACCCGCCAGCCGGCGTCGTCCAGCTCGGCGGCCCGCAGCTCCGCGGGCACCTCACGCAGCACCCTGCCCAGCACGTTCTCGGCGACCTCCCGGTCCCCGCCGCCGGGCGCCCGGGCGTCCACGGCCGCCCGTTCCAGGGCGTGCACCAGCCCCGGGCCGAGCTCG
Organism: Klenkia sp.; assembly: GCA_025966215.1. GTDB lineage: Bacteria > Actinomycetota > Actinomycetes > Mycobacteriales > Geodermatophilaceae > Klenkia. Next base: position 3,482 of record JAOPVM010000048.1, on the reverse strand, counting down.
CCGGGCGACTCGCGGGCCAGCGCCGCGGCCAGCTCGGCCCGCCGGGCCAGGGCGGCCAGCAGCACGTCCCAGGCGCGGGTCACCCGACCGGCCAGCCGACGCAGCCGGGTCAGGGTCCAGACCGCCCAGGCGAGGAGGAGGAGGACGACGACCCCGGCGCCGACCACCACCCATGCCGTGGACGTCACGGCTGGTCACGCTACCGGCGCCGGGTCATCCCTCGACGGAGCGCCGCAGCCAGCGGGGCAGGAACGACCGGTCCTCGGGGTCCGCGGGGGTCCCGAGCACCGGGTCGGCCTCGCTCGCGGTCACCCCGCGGCCACCGACCGGGGCGACGGTCTCGTAGACGGCCAGGATGCGCTGGGCCACCGTGGACCAGTCGTACTCGGCAGCGCGCTCCCGCCCCGCCGCGGTGAGCGCAGCCCGGTGGTCGGGGTCCGCCAGGAGGTCGCTGAGCACGGCGGCCAGCGCGGTGGCGTCGCCGCGGCGCACCAGCACCCCGGCCGCGCCGTCCTCCAGCACCCGGGCGAAGGCGTCGAGGTCGCTGGCCACCACGGGGGCACCGGCGGCCATCGCCTCGACCAGCACGATGCCGAAGCTCTCCCCCATCAGGTTGGGCGCGCAGTAGACGTCGACCGACCGGAGGAAGGCGGCCTTGTCCACCTCGGCCAGCTCCCCCAGCAGGGTCACGTGCGGGGCCAGGTCGGGCCCGATGAGGGCGCGCAGCTCCTCGGGGTCCCCGCGACCGGCGACCAGCAGCTCGGCGTCGGGGTGCGACCGCACGACGGTGCGCATCGCCTCCAGCAGCACCGGCAGGCCCTTGCGCGGCTCGTCGTAGCGGCCCAGGAAGCCCACGGTCGGGCCGGGGCGGTGCCCGGGGAGGGACGGACCGTCCGCGAACGCGGCCACGTGCACCCCGTTCGGGATCACCACGGCGTCCCCGCCGAGGTGCTCGACCTGCAGCCGGCGGGCGAAGTCCGACACGGCGATCCGGCCGGAGATCTTCTCCAGCCACGGCCGGACGACGGGCCCCCAGGCGGACAGGAACAGCGACCGGGTCGCCGCGGCGTGGAAGGTGGCCACGATCGGCCCCTGGGCGAGCATGCAGACCAGCAGGGAGACCGACGGTGGTGCCGGCTCGTGCACGTGGACGACGTCGAAGTGCCCGTCCCGCAGCCAGCGGCGGACCCGGTTGCCCGACACCAGGCCGAACTGCCAGCTGGCCATCGAGCCGTTGTAGGGCACCGCGTTGGCCCTGCCGGCCCAGGTGACGTGCTCGGCGGGCACGTTCTCCTCGTGCTCGGCCGGGGTGAGCACCTCGACCTCGTGGCCCAGCCCGCGGAGGGTCTCGGCGAGGTCGCGCACGTGGTACTGCACACCGCCGGGCACGTCCCACATGTAGGGGCAGACCAGGCCGACCCTCACCGGGGTGCGTCCGGGGGGACGTCGGCCCAGATCCGGCCCAGCTGGTGCCAGTCGACCGGCCGGGCGGCGATCGAGACGGCGAACGCGTCGGCGATCCCCTGGGTGCCCGCGTGCACCCGGTCCCGCAGCCGCCCCGCGCCGTGCACGTCGACCTCCGGGTGCACCACGTGCCGCCACCCGGCCCCGTCGAACTGCGGGACGACCGGGTGCAGCGCGGCCCCGGTCTGCGCGGCCAGCAGTGCCGGCCCCCCGGGCATGGTGGCGGGCCGGCCGAAGAAGTCGACCGGGATGCCGGCCGAGGACAGGTCGCGGTCGACCAGCAGGCAGACCGACCGGCCGGCACCCAGCCACTCCTTGAGCAGGGTGGAGCTGGGCCGGTCCCCGCCGGTCAGCGGCACCACCCGGAACCCCAGGGACTCCCGGTAGGCCAGGAAGCGGCGGTAGAGCTGTTCGGGCCGCAACCGCTCGGCGACGGTCATGAACTCCCCGCCCAGCCAGTCGACGAACCAGACCCCCGCGGCGTCCCAGTTGCCGCTGTGCGGCAGCGCGAGCACCACCGGCCGCCCCCGGGCGCGGGCGGCGTCGAGGTGCTCGGTGCCGACGACGACGGTGTCCCGCAGCACCCGCGCCGTCCCCAGCGTCGGCAGCCGGAACGCCTCCAGCCAGTACCGCGCGTAGGACCGGACGGCGTCCCGGGTCAGCCCGTCGAGCTCGGGACCGGACAGCCGGCCGCCGGTGGCCACCCGCAGGTTGGCCCGCAGCTGACGGACGCCCCTCCCGTCCCGGCCGGCGGCCCAGCCACCGGCCCGGGAGAACGCGGCCGCGGCCAGCGGCTCGGGCAGTGCCTTCACCGCACCCCAGCCGGCGGCGTAACCGGCGTCGACCAGCCGGGCACGCACGTCGGTCACGGGGTCGGGCGGGACGGCGCGGGCAGCGGGCGCCCCTTGGACTGCTGGTACACGGTGGCGAAGCGCTGCCCGACGGTGACCGCGCTGCCGATCATCAGCACCCAGAGGCACACCTGGATCGCGTAGGGGATGCCGATGCCGGTGAACCCGGTGCCCACGAGCACCAGGATCAGCCGCTCGGTGCGCTCGAACAGACCGACGTCGCAGGTCAGGCCCATGCCCTCGGCGCGGGCCTTGACGTAGGAGGTGAGCACCCCGAGCACCAGGCAGACCAGCGACAGCCACACGACCATCCGGTCGTCCCCGCCGCCGGAGAACCACCAGGCCAGTCCGGCGAAGACCGCGGCGTCCGCGGCCCGGTCGCCGGTGGAGTCCAGCACCGCGCCGAACACCGAGCCGCCGCCGCGGGCCCGGGCGAGGGCGCCGTCGAGCATGTCCAGCAGCACGAACACGGTGACCGCGACCGCGCCCCACCACAGGACCCCGTTGCCGATCAGGAACACCGCCGAGGCGACCGCACCGACCGTGCCCAGCAGGGTGACCTGGTCGGCCGTGACCCCGATCCGCAGCAGGAACCGCACCACCGGCGCCCAGACCCGGCCGACCGCGGGCCGGAGGTTGATCCCGAGCATCAGGCGGCCGGCCAGGCGTCGGCCAGCAGCTGCCGGGTCTCGGCCAGCACCTGCGGGAGCACCCGGGTGAGCCCGAGCACCGGCATGAAGTTGGTGTCCCCACCCCAGCGGGGGACGGCGTGCTGGTGCAGGTGGTCGGCGATCCCGGCCCCGGCGACCGCGCCCTGGTTCATCCCGACGTTGAACCCGTGCGCCCCGCTGACCTCGCGGACGACCCGCATCGCCGTCTGGGTCACCGCGCCGAGCTCGGCGACCTCCACCGTGGTCAGGTCGGTGTAGTCCGGCACGTGCCGGTACGGGACGACCATCAGGTGCCCGGCGTTGTACGGGTAGAGGTTGAGGACGGCGAACACCGACTCCCCGCGGGCCACGATCAGCCCGTCCTCGTCCGTCATCGCCGGGATCAGGCAGAACGGGCAGTCGTGGTCACCGGTCGGCTTGCCCGCACCGCGGATGTAGTCCATCCGGTAGGGCGTCCACAGGTGCTCGAAGACCGACGCGGGGCCCCCGTCGTCGT
>JAOPVM010000006.1 GCA_025966215.1 Klenkia sp. | reverse complement strand
CTGGCCGAGGACCTCACCGGCGGCTCCCCGCTGCCGCACGCCCCCGACCAGGCCGTCGCCCACGACGTCACCAGCGCGGCCACCGTGCCGGCCACCCAGCGCGGCACCGCCGACCTCGTCGCCCGCGCCGACGGTGTCGTCGCCGGGCTCCCGGTCGCTGCCCGGGTCTTCGGTCGGCTGTCGCCCTCGGCCACGATCACCGCCTCGGCCGCCGACGGCGACGTGGTCCGTCGCGGGGACGTGCTCCTGACGGTGTCCGGCCACGTACGGGCGCTGCTGGCCGCCGAGCGGAGCGCGCTGAACATCGCCAGCCGGGCCAGCGGCATCGCCACCGCCACCCGTGCCTGGGTCGACGCCGTGGCCGGCACCGGCGCCGTCGTCCTGGACACCCGCAAGACCACCCCGGGGCTGCGCGCGCTGGAGAAGTACGCGGTGCGCTGCGGCGGGGGCCAGAACAAGCGGATGGGCCTCTACGACGTGGCGATGATCAAGGACAACCACGTCGCGGCAGCCGGGTCGGTCGCCGCCGCCGTCGCCGCCGTCCGCGAGCGGGCGCCGCGGGTGACCGTGCAGGTCGAGGCGGACACCGTCGCGCAGGCGGTGGAGGCCGTCGAGGCCGGGGCGGACTTCCTGCTGCTGGACAACATGAGCCCGCAGGTGTTGCGCGAGGCCGTCCTCGCGGTGGCCGGGCGGGCCGAGACCGAGGCCACCGGCGGGCTCACCCTCGCCGTGGCCCGCGAGGTCGCCGAGGCCGGCGTGGACTACCTGTCGGTCGGGGCGCTCACGCACAGCTCGCCGATCCTGGACCTGGCCCTCGACCTGCGGACCGGCTGATGCTGCTGGCCGTGGACGTCGGCAACAGCCACACCGTGCTCGCCGTGTTCGACGGGGACCGGGTGGCCGGCTGCTGGCGGGTGCGCACCCAGCCGCGGGCCACCGTCGACGAGCTCCAGCTGCTGTGGCGGGGGCTGCTGCGGGACACCGAGGTCACCGGGGTCGCGGCCTGCTCCACGGTGCCGCAGCTGCTGCCCACCCTGCGTCAGCTGCTGGACCGGCTCGACGTCCCGGTCACCCTCGTCGGCCCCGGCGTGCGCACCGGCGTGCCGCTGCACGTGGACAACCCCCGCGAGGTCGGTGCCGACCGCGTGGTCACCGCCCTCGCCGCGCACGAGCTGTTCGGTCGCCGTCCCGACGGCACCGGCCGCCCCGTCGTCGTCGTGGACTTCGGCACCTCCACCACCGTGGACGCCGTCGGTCCGACCGGTGCCTTCCTCGGTGGCGCGCTGGCGCCGGGCGTCGAGGTGTCCCTGGACGCGCTGGCCGCCCGCGCTGCCCAGCTGCGCTCGGTGGAGCTGACCGTGCCCACCCAGGCGATCGGGAAGAACACCGTGGCCGCACTGCAGTCCGGGGTGGTGCTCGGGTTCGCCGGGCTCGTCGACGGGCTGGTCACCCGGATCGCCGCGGAGCTCATCGCCCAGTTCGGGGTCGGCCCGGTCGTCGTCGCCACGGGGGGCCTGCACCCGCTGGTCGTGGACAGCTGCCGGTCGATCGGGGAGCGCGAGCCCGACCTCACCGTGCACGGCCTGCGGCTGGCCCACCAGCGGCACCAGGCCGGGCTGCGCTGAACGGCCCCGGTCGCGGGCACGTGAGCGGGGCCACCGGGGCCGGACTCCGTAGGCTCGCGGGGTGACCGTCGAACCACCCGAACCGCCCGACGACGAGCTCCCCGAGCAGCTGCGCGTCCGCCGCGCCAAGCTCGACCGGCTCCGGGAGGCCGGTGTCGACCCCTACCCGGTGGGCGTGGCCCGCACGACGTCGCTGGCCGACGTCCGCGCCGCCCACCCCGACCTGGACGCCGACCAGACGACCGGTCAGGTCGTCGGGGTCACCGGACGGGTCATCTTCAGCCGGAACACCGGCAAGCTGTGCTTCGCCACGCTGCGCGAGGGTGGCACCGAGCTGCAGGTCATGCTCTCCCGCGACCGGGTGGGGGAGGAGGCGCTGGCCGCCTGGAAGTCCGACGTCGACCTGGGCGACCACGTGCTCGTCACCGGCGAGGTGGGCACCTCCCGCCGCGGCGAGCTCTCGGTGTTCGCCGACTCCTGGCAGCTGGCCGCCAAGGCGCTGCGTCCGCTCCCGGTGGCGCACAAGCCGATGAGCGAGGAGCTGCGGGTCCGCCGTCGTTACGTGGACCTCATCGTCCGCGACGAGGCCCGCCGGGTGGTGCACCAGCGCTCGGCGGTCAACGCCGCCGTCCGCGCCGGGCTCACCACCCGCGGCTACCTCGAGGTCGAGACCCCGATGCTGCAGGTCGTGCACGGCGGGGCGACCGCCCGGCCCTTCCGCACCCACATGAACGCCTTCGACCTCGACCTGTACCTGCGCATCGCCCCCGAGCTGTTCCTCAAGCGGTGCATCGTCGGCGGGCTGGACCGGGTGTTCGAGATCAACCGGAACTTCCGCAACGAGGGCGCCGACAGCTCGCACTCCCCGGAGTTCGCGATGCTGGAGTTCTACGAGGCGCACGCGGACTACCAGCAGATGGCGACCACGACGCGCGAACTGGTGCAGGAGAGCTGCGCGGCGCTGTTCGGCGACCACGTCGCCCGGCACCACGACGGCACCGAGGTCGACCTCTCCGGCAGCTGGCCGCAGGTGTCGCTGTACGGGGTCACCTCCGAGGCGCTGGGGGAGGAGATCACCCCGGCCACCCCGGTGGAGACCCTGCGCGCCCACGCCGAGCGGGTCGACGTCGGCGTCGACCCGGCCTGGGGGGCCGGCAAGCTGGTCGAGGAGCTCTTCGAGGCCCTGGTCCAGGACAGCCTGCAGGAGCCCACCTTCGTCATCGACTACCCGACCGAGACCTCCCCGCTGACCCGCGCGCACCGCTCGGTCGAGGGCGTGGCCGAGAAGTGGGACCTCTACATCGGCGGCATCGAGCGCGGCACCGGCTACTCCGAGCTCGTGGACCCGGTCGTGCAGCGCGAGCGGTTCACCGCCCAGGCGCTGCTGGCCGCCGCCGGTGACCCCGAGGCGATGGTGCTCGACGAGGACTTCCTCGAGGCACTGGAGTACGGCATGCCCCCGACCGGTGGTGTGGGAATGGGGATGGACCGGTTGATGATGACGCTGACCGGTCTCGGCATCCGCGAGACCATCCTGTTCCCGTTGGTGCGCCCGATCACGTCCTGAGCCATTCTGACCCGTTCGGGTCCTCCTTTCCTGAGAATGGCCGCACGGATTCGTCGAATGCGCGCACGGCGTGGTGGAATGAATGCGTCGCCGAAATGGCGGCAGCTCCACGGCCGCACGGGGGCCAGCAACGGAAAAGGGAAACAAGATGGCTCGCAAGGTCCAGGTGATCCTCAGTGACGATCTCGACGACGACGTCTCGGCGGACGAGACCGTGACGTTCTCCCTCGACGGGACGACGTACGAGATCGACCTGTCGGAGAAGAACGCCGGCGAGATGCGCGAGGTGTTCAGCAAGTACGTGAACGCCGCCCGCAAGGTCAGCAGCCGCGGCACCCGCGCCTCCGGTGCCGGCCGGTCCAAGGCCACCGGTGGCGGTGCCGGTCGGATGGACCGTGAGCAGGCCGGCGCGATCCGCGACTGGGCCCGCAAGAACGGCCACGACGTCAGCGACCGGGGCCGCATCCCGGCCACCGTCGTCGACGCCTACGAGGCCGCCCACTGAAGAAGGGCCCCCTCGCCTCCCAGCCCTCCCTCCGCTCGGGCCGGGACCCTGCGAGGGGGCCGCACCCGCACGTCACGAGGCCCGACCCCGTTCCCGGGGTCGGGCCTCGGTCCGTTGCGCTGAGGGCGTAACCGGGGCGGAACACCGGTCCGGGACCGTCGGTTGTGCAGGGCAGACGCAGGAGCAGGGGGTGTGCACGCACGCTCCCGGGTCTGCGTCGGTGACTACAGTGGAACGACCGGTGCCCCGTCCTCGGACGGACAACAGTCGACGACGTCGGCAGCACCACCCCGCGAGGGGAGCAGCACCGCACGTCCGAGCCGGTCAGAGGGGAAGCAGCAGATGTTCGAACGGTTCACCGACCGAGCGCGTCGGGTCGTCGTCCTGGCTCAGGAAGAAGCCCGGATGCTCAACCACAACTACATCGGCACCGAGCACATCCTCCTGGGTCTGATCCACGAGGGTGAGGGTGTCGCCGCGAAGGCGCTGGAGTCCCTGGGCATCTCGCTCGAGGGCGTGCGTCAGCAGGTCGAGGAGATCATCGGGCAGGGCCAGCAGGCCCCCTCCGGTCACATCCCCTTCACCCCGCGGGCCAAGAAGGTCCTGGAGCTCTCGCTGCGCGAGGCCCTCCAGCTCGGCCACAACTACATCGGCACCGAGCACATCCTGCTCGGCCTCATCCGCGAGGGCGAGGGCGTCGCCGCCCAGGTCCTCGTGAAGCTGGGCGCCGACCTCAACCGGGTCCGCCAGCAGGTCATCCAGCTGCTGTCGGGATACCTGGGCAAGGAGCCGGCCGCGGCCGGCGGCCCCGCCGAGGGCACCCCGTCGACCTCGCTGGTCCTCGACCAGTTCGGCCGCAACCTGACCCAGGCCGCCCGCGACGGCAAGCTGGACCCGGTCATCGGCCGGGCCAAGGAGATCGAGCGGGTCATGCAGGTGCTCTCCCGCCGCACCAAGAACA
>JAOPVM010000456.1 GCA_025966215.1 Klenkia sp. | reverse complement strand
GCACGCGTCGGCTGCACGGCGCTGACGACGCAGTGGCAGGAGGCCCGGGACGCCGCGCGCGTGGCAGCGGTGGAGCCGCGGCTGGCCCCGGTCGCCTCCTGGTCGGAGCTCGGGGCCTGGCGGCAGGTGGTCCGGCTGGACGGCCCGGACCCGGCCTTCGCCGCACTGCTGGCCGACCCGGTGCTCAGCCGTACCGCCGACGTCTGGCTGGACGCCGCCGCCTCCCCCCAGCGCGCAGCGGCCCTGCTGACCGTGCACCGGCAGACGCTCTACTACCGGCTGGGCCGGATCGCCGAGCTCACCGGGCTGGACCTCGCCGACGGGGCCGACCGGCTGGCCCTGCACCTCGCCGTCCGGGCGGCCCGGCTGGCCCGGTCATCGGCCGGGCACCGCGAGCCGCTCCCCGGACTGCCTCACCCGGCCTCCGACGTCGGGCCGTAGGCCCGGGCGCCGGTGGAGGAGAGCTGGGCCCGGACCTGCGAGTCAGCCCGCCAACGTGGCGAGCAGCTCCCGGACGGCTGACCGGCCGGCCCGGTTCGCCCCGATCGTGCTCGCGGAGGGCCCGTAACCGACCAGGTGCAAGCGGGGCTCCCCCACGACCGCGGTGCCCTCGACGGCGATGCCGCCGCCGGGGGCACGCAGGTGCAGCGGGGCGAGGTGGTCCAGCGCGGCCCGGAAGCCGGTGGCCCACAGCACGACGTCGACGTCCAGGGTGCGGGCCGGTGACCCGTCGGCGCCGTCCCAGGCCAGCCCGGTCGGGGTCATCCGGTGGAAGACCGGCAGCGGGTCCAGGACGCCCCGCGCCCGACCCCGGCGGACCTCCCCGGTGACCGGCAACCCCGTCACGCTGACCACGCTGGCCGGGGGCAACCCGGCCCGGACCCGCTCGGCGACCCTGGCGACGGCGGCCCGGCCGGCGTCCTGGTCGAAGTCGTCCTCCCGCCAGACCGGAGGACGCCGGGTGAGCCAGCTGGTCGTGGTGACCTCGGCCACCTCCAGCAGCAGCTGCAGCGCCGAGATGCCCCCGCCGACGACCGCCACGTGCTGCCCGGCGAACTCCTCTGCGGACCGGAAGTCCGCGGCGTGCAGCTGCCGCCCGCGGAAGGTCTCCCGGCCCGGGTAGACGGGCCAGAACGGGCGGGTCCAGGTCCCGGTGGCGTTGACCAGCCCCCGGGCGGACCACTCCCCCGCCGTCGTCTCCAGCCGGTAGCCGTCCGCGGTCCGGGTGACCCGGCGGACGGCGACGGGACGCTGCACCGGGAGCGCGAAGTGCTGCTCGTAGGCGGCGAAGTACCGGGCCATCGCCACCGAGGCCCGCTCGTCGGGGTCACCGGCGAGCGCCATGCCCGGCAGGTCGGCGATGCCGTTGGCGCGCTCCAGCCGCAGCGAGGCCCACCGGTGCTGCCACGCACCGCCCGGCCCGTCGTCGGCGTCCAGGACGACGAAGTCGGTGCCCGCGCGGTGCAGGGCGTACGCCGCCGAGAGGCCTGCCTGGCCCGCTCCGACGACCGCCACCTCCGCGTGCACGCACCCCGCAACACCGCCTGCGACGCCGGCATGCCCGACCCGGTCGGAGGAGACCGGGGGGACGGTGTCGTACGCCATGTGTGCGAACCCCGCCTGAGGGCATGACCGAACCGTGCTGCGCGACCGAGACGTCACCTCCTCGGGTGACCTCTCGGTCGGTTACCTGCACGTCGGGTGCCTCGGCACCGTGGACACCCCCACGACGACGGCGCTGCTCGACCACCTGCGCCCTCGGCTCGAGGCCGGCGACCCCCTCGTCCTGGCCTGCTCGACAGCCCTGCGCGACGCACTGCAGGCGCGCCTCCCCTCCGTCACGTCCGTCGCCGTGGTCGACGAGGACGTGCTCGGCGGGCGGACGGCGGACGCCCTGGCCGGCTACACCGCCCTCGTCGACGCGCACGCCCCGGCCGCGGGCTCGCGGTTGCTGCTGGTCACCGACAGTGCCCACGGCTCCGGCCGCCTCGCCCAGTTGCAGACCGAGGCGCTGCTCAACCACGTGCTGGCCGACCGCGCGCTGGACCACGTCTGCCTGCTCGACCAGGCCGACCTCGGCGAGGACGTCCACCGCGCCTCCTCCTGCCACCCGCGCCTGCTGGGCGAGCGGGGCGTGGTGGCCAACGCCGGCTACCGCGAGCCCGCCGACCTGCTGCGCGAACTGGGTCAGGCCGACCTGTCCGACCCGCTCGAGACCGGTCCGCCCACCTTGGCCCTCGACGACGTCGACGACCTCCGGGGGCTCCGCCGGGCGCTGCAGGGCGTGTTCGCCGACGGACCGCTGCCCGCCGACGACGCCGAGGACCTCGTGCTGGCCATCGACGAGGTCGTGGCCAACGCCGCCGAGCACGGCGTGCCCCCTGTCGAGATGCGGCTGTGGGTGACCGCGGAGCGGGTGCTGTGCGTGGTCAGCGACCACGGCCCCGGCTTCGACGAACCGCTGTCGGGCTACGGCCCGGCCCACGGCGGCGACCTGTCCGTCGGGGGCATGGGCCTGTGGCTGGCCCGCCGGGCGGTGGACTCGATGACCACCGGGCAGCTGACCGCCGAGGGCGAGGGCTGCGTCGTCCGACTGGTCGTCGACCCCCGGTCGCGCGCGCCCCGCTGACTCAGCTGACCGGGACGGCCCCGGCCTCCTCGATCAGCCGGGCCTGCTCCCGGCACCACGGCGACCAGGCGTCGCCCTCGACGTCCTGCCGGGCGCGGAAGGCCGACCAGGACAGCAGCTCCCAGTCCCCGACCTCGTCGTCGGCCGGGCGCGGGTCGCCGTGGAACACCCCGACGTACACGGGGCAGATCTCGTTCTCCACGACCCCGGCGAACTCCGCCCGGTACCGGTAGCCCGGGAGCACCGGCTCCAGGGCGGTGACGGTGAGGCCCAGCTCGTCGGCGGCGCGGCGGGCGATGGCCGCGGCGTCGCCCTCGCCGGGGCCGGGGTGCCCGCAGACGGTGTTGGTCCACATCCCGGGGAAGGTCTGCTTGACCGCGGCCCGGCGGGTCACCAGCAGCCGACCGGCGTCGTCGAAGAGGTAGGCCGAGAAGGCCCGGTGCAGCGGCGTCTCCCCGTGGTGCACGAGCCGCTTGGGCATCGTGCCGATCTGCTGACCCTCGTCGTCGACCAGCACGATCAGCTCTTCCGGCACCTGGTCATGGTCCCATGCCGGGCAGCTGTCCGACCCCCCGTCAGGCGTCGAAGTCCACGGTCACCTGGTCCGACAGCGGGACGGTCTGGCAGGTGAGCACGTAGCCCCCGGCGACCTCGTCGGGGTCCAGGGCGTAGTTGCGACGCATCTGGACCTCCCCGGCGGTCACCTTCGCCCGGCAGGTGCCACACACCCCGCCCTTGCACGCGAACGGCAGGTCCGAGCGCACCCGCTGCGCGCTGTCCAGCACCGGGACACCCTGCTCCAGGGACAGCGTCGTCGACCGGCCGTCCAACACGATCGTGACCTCGCTGGTCGGCCCCTCGGACCCCCTCTCCTCCCGGCGCACCGGCTCCGGCGGGGCGTCGTCGACGAAGAAGAGCTCCTGGTGCACCCGGTCCTGGGGCACGCCCAGCTCCGCCAGCAGGTCACGGGCCTCGGTGACCATGCCGTGCGGCCCGCACAACCACCAGTGCTCCACGTCGGGCACGTCGACCAGCGCACCCACCAGGGTGCGCAGCCGCTCGCCGTCCAGCCGCCCGCTGGTGACCTCGGCGTCGCGAGGCTCGCGGGAGAGCACGTGCACCAGCTGCAGCCGCCGGCCGTAGCGGTCCTTGAGGTCGGCCAGCTCGTCGGCGAACATCACCGTGTTGGTGCGCCGGTTGCCGTAGAACACGGTGACCGTCGACTCGCCGTCCTTCAGCACGCTGCCGGCCAGGCTCAGCACCGGGGTGACCCCGGAGCCGGCGACGACGAAGACGTGGTCGGCCGGGGCGGACAGGTCGGCGGTGAACGTCCCGCTCGGTGGCAGCACGTCGATCTGCTGGCCGGCGCGCACCTCGTTGACCAGCCACGCGGAGAAGTAGCCGCCCGGCACCTCACGCACCCCGACCCGCGGGGCCTCACCGACCGGTGCGCAGATCGAGTACGACCGGCGCTCGTCCCGGTCGCCGTCCACCCGGCGCAGCGTGAGCGCCTGGCCGGGCGCGAACGCGTAGTCCTCGGCCAGCTCGGCGGGCACCTCGAAGGTGACCGCGACCGCGTCGTCGGTGAGCTGCTCGACCCGGGAGACGGTCAGCGGGTGGAACCGGGGGCGACGGCGCGCGGGGGCACTCACTCAGATCTCCTTGACGTGCTCGAACGGCTCGCGGCAGGTGCGGCAGCGGCGCAGTGCCTTGCAGGCGGTGCCGCTGAACTCCGACAGCTCCTCGGTGTCCGCGGACCCGCACAGCGGGCACGACGCGGTGCGCCGGGTGGGGCCCAGCGACAGCGGGACCGGCCCGGCCGTACGGACCGGGGCGTGCCCGGGCGGGGCGATGCCGCCCTCGGCGAGCTTGCGCCGGCCGTCCTCGCTGATCCAGTCGGTGCTCCACGGCGGGGACAGCACGGTGCGCACGTCGACGTCGGCGAACCCGGCCCGGTGCAGGGCGTGCACCAGGTCGGCCCGCATGACGCCCATCGCCGGGCAACCGGAGTAGGTCGGGGTGATGGTGACGACGACGGTGCCGTCGTCGGCGGTGCGCACCTCGCGCAGCACACCGAGGTCGGCCAGGGTCAGCATCGGCAGCTCGGGGTCGGTGACCGTCTCGGCCACGTCCCGGGGATCGGTCACCACGGTGCTCACCAGGTCGCCGCCGGGTGCTCGCGGGCCAGGCCCTGCAGGGTCGCCAGGAGCGGGGCCAGCTCGCCGGTGTGCTCCCCGGCGCGGCCGGGGCTGGGGCGCTCGGCCGGCCACGCGGGGACGGTGAGGGTGGCGCGCTCGAGCACCGTGGTCAGCACGCCGCGCACCTCCTCGCGCACCCCGGCGGGGTCCACGGCGACACCGGCGGCGGTCAGTCGGGTCTCGACCTCGGTGGCGGTGAACAGGTCGGCCAGCAACGGCCAGACGGCCTCCACCCCGGCCTGAGCACGACGGTGGGACTCCGATGTGCCGTCGCCGAGCCGGAGCACCCAGCGGGCGGCGTGGTCGCGGTGGTAGGTCAGCTCCGGCACGCCCTTGGCCGCGATCGCCGACAGCACCGGGTCGCGGGACTCCCGCAGCTGGGCGAACAGCGCCAGCCGGAACGTGCTGGCGACCAGCAGCCGGACCATCGTCTGCGCGAAGTCACCGCCGTCGGCCTCGACGAGGTGGTGGTGGACGAACTCGTCGGGGTCGCGGAAGTAGGCCAGCGCGTCCTCGTCGGGGATGGAGTCGGTGGCGTGCCGGCGGCTGCGCCCGAGCACTCCGGCCGACCCGGCCCGGGCCAGCAGCAACCGGGCCTGACCGAGCAGGTCCAGGCCGCAGTTGGCGATCGCGACCTCCTCCTCCAGCTCGGGCGCCCGGGTGGCCCACTCGGTCAGCCGCTGGCACAGCACGAGCGCGTCGTCACCGAGCATCAGGCAGTAGGCACCCAGGTCAGCCGGCTCGACCCCGTCGGGGACGGTGGTGTCCACCCCGGCCAACGGATCGTCGAACCCGGTCCCGAACGCCCACTGCCCCTCTCCCCCGTGCGCGGTGTCCAACGCGTCGTACACGGTCTCTTCGTGCATGCCACCGCAACCTCTCATCGCGTCGTCCCCGCGGTCCGGCCCCCTCACAGGGGCCCCGCCCGCCGAGGAACGAGGCGTGCGGGGGGACGAAGGGGTCCTCACATGTGCGGGACGTCGTCCGGGATCTCGTAGAACGTGGGGTGCCGGTAGACCTTGTCGCCGGCGGGGGCGAACATCGGGTCCTTCTCGTCCGGGCTGGACGCGGTGATGTCGCCTGCCTGGACGACCCAGATGCTCACGCCCTCGTTGCGGCGGGTGAACAGGTCGCGGGCGGCGTGCACGGCCATCTCGTCGTCCGGGGCGTGCAGCGATCCGACGTGCACGTGGTTCAGCCCGCGCTTGCCGCGGACGAACACCTCGTACAGCGGCCAGTCGCGGCGGGTGTTGGCCCTCGACGGCTCGGCCCCGCTCGGGATGTCCGGCCCGGTGGGGACGGCACCGTGGCCGCCCTCGGCGGTGGTCTCACCGGCCGACGGGGTGGTCGGCCCGTTCACGACGCGTGCTTGTCCGCGTACGCGGTCGCCGCCTCGAGCACCCAGGCGTTGTCGTCCCGGGCGGCCCGACGGCGGGAGACCCGCTCGGCGTTGCACGGGCCGTTGCCGGAGATGACCTGCTTGAACTCGGCCCAGTCGATCCGACCGAACCGGTAGCGGCCGGTCTCGGGGTCCAGGGCGAGCTCCGGGTCGGGCAGGGTCACGCCCAGCGCCGCGGCCTGCGGGACGGACATGTCGACGTAGCGCTGACGCAGCTCGTCGTTGCTGTGCCGCTTGACGCCCCAGGCCATCGACTGCGCCGAGTTCGGGCTGTCGTCGTCCGGCGGGCCGAACATCATCAGCGAGGGCCACCACCAGCGGTCCACGGCGTCCTGCACCATGGCCCGCTGGGCGTCGGTGCCGCGCATCATCGTCATCAGCAGCTCGTAGCCCTGCCGCTGGTGGAAGGACTCCTCCTTGCAGACCCGGATCATCGCCCGGGCGTAGGGGCCGTAGGAGCTGCGGCACAGCGGGACCTGGTTGCAGATCGCCGCGCCGTCGACCAGCCAGCCGATGACGCCGCAGTCGGCGTAGGTCAGCGTGGGGTAGTTGAAGATCGAGCTGTACTTCTGCCGACCCTCGATGAGCTTGTCGGTGAGGTCGGCCCGGTCGGCGCCGAGGGTCTCGGCCGCGGAGTAGAGGTACATCCCGTGCCCGGCCTCGTCCTGGACCTTGGCCAGCAGGACGGCCTTGCGGCGCAGGGACGGCGCGGCCAGCAGCCAGTCGCCCTCGGGCTGCATGCCGATGATCTCCGAGTGCGCGTGCTGGGCGATCTGGCGCACCAGCCCCGCGCGGTAGGCCTCGGGCATCCAGTCGCGCGGCTCGACCCGGCGGTCGGCAGCGATCGTGGCGTCGAAGTGCGCCTGGAGCGCGGCCTCGTCGGGCACGGCGGCGGTCTCGCGACGGTCGAGCGTCGGTGCGGACATCGGGATGAGCCTCCTGCGGTCATTTACTGACCAAGCGGTCGGTAATGAGTGTGCCCGAGTCGGACGTGCTCCACAACCCCGTCTTGACAGCGGCTGCCCGACGGTAGTTGGTTACTGACCGGGTGGTCGGTAAATGCGGCCCGCCCCCGCCCGTGCACTGCCGCCGGAGAACCAGGAAGGCCCCCCGTGAGCGCACCGACGTCCACCCCCCCGACCGCGAAGCGCCTGGGACCGGCCCCCGACCCGGCCACCCTCGACCCGGCCGAGCGGATGGGCGTCGACGAGCTGCGCGCCCTGCAGCTCGAGCGGCTGCAGTGGACCCTGCGGCACGCCTACGAGAACGTGCCGCACTACCGCCGGGCCTTCGACGCGCACGGCGTGCACCCGGACGACTGCCGCTCCCTCGAGGACCTCGCCCGGTTCCCCACGACGTCCAAGGCCGACCTGCGGGAGAACTACCCGTTCGGGATGTTCGCCGTCCCCAAGGAGCAGGTGCGCCGGGTGCACGCCTCGTCGGGTACCACCGGCAAGCCCACCGTCGTCGGCTACACCGAACGCGACATCGCCACCTGGTCCGGCGTGATGGCCCGCTCCATCCGGGCCGCGGGCGGGCGCGCCGGGGACACCCTGCACAACGCCTACGGCTACGGCCTGTTCACCGGCGGGCTGGGGGCGCACTACGGCGCCGAGGCGCTGGGCTGCACCGTCGTCCCGGTCTCGGGAGGCATGACCCCGCGGCAGGTGCAGCTGATCGGGGACTTCGAGCCCCGGATCATCATGGTCACCCCCAGCTACATGCTCGCCGTCGTCGACGAGTTCGAGCGGCAGGGCATCGACCCCCGCTCCTCCAGCCTGCAGATCGGCATCTTCGGCGCCGAACCGTGGACCGAGCAGATGCGCCAGGAGATGGAGGACCGGCTCGACATCGACGCGGTCGACGTCTACGGCCTCAGTGAGGTCATGGGCCCGGGCATCAGCCAGGAGTGCGTGGAGACCAAGGACGGCCTGCACGTCTGGGAGGACCACTTCTACCCCGAGGTCGTCGACCCCACGACGGTCGCGCCGCTGGCCGAGGGCGAGGAGGGCGAGCTGCTCCTCACCTCCCTCACCAAGCAGGCGCTGCCGATCATCCGGTACCGCACCCGCGACCTGACCCGGCTGCTGCCCGGCACCGCCCGGCCCGGCATGCGGCGGATGCAGAAGGTCACCGGCCGCACCGACGACATGATCATCCTGCGCGGGGTGAACCTCTTCCCGACCCAGATCGAGGAGGTCGTGCTGCGCACCCCCGGCCTGTCCCCGCACTTCGCGCTGGAGCTGTCCACCCGCGGCCGGATGGACCACCTCGTGGTCTCCGTCGAGGCCCGCCCGGACTGCCCGCCCGAGCGCCGCGCCGTCGCCGCCCAGGAGGTGCAGGTGCGGGTCAAGGAGACCGTCGGCACCAGCGTCGAGGTCCTCGTCGTCGACCCGGCGACGCTGGCCCGCTCCATGGGCAGGCTGCAGCGGCTCACCGACCGGCGCGAGCGCGCGTGACGACCCCCACCCGGCGCGGGCGGCCCGGGCACTCGCTGGACTCCCTCCTCGACGTCGCCGTCGCGCTGTTCATCGAGCGCGGCTTCGAGGCCACCTCGATGGACGCCCTGGCCGACCGCCTCGGGGTGACCAAGTCCGCGATCTATCACCACGTGCCCTCCAAGGTCGAGCTGCTGCGACTCGCGCTGGACCGGGCACTGGACGGGCTGTTCGCCGTGCTGTCCGAGCCCGGCGCCACCCAGGGCCCGGCCATCGACCGGCTCGAGCACGTCGTGCGCGGCTCGGTCGGCGTACTGGCCGACCGGCTGCCCTTCGTCACCCTGCTGCTGCGGGTCCGCGGCAACTCCGACGTCGAGTCGCACGCCCTGCACCGCCGGCGCGACTTCGACCAGCGGGTCACCGAGCTGGTGCGCGCGGCCGTCGCCGAGGGGTCGGTGCGTCCCGACGTCGACCCCCGGGTCACCAGCCGGCTGCTGTTCGGCACCGTCAACTCCCTCACCGAGTGGTACCGCCCGACCGAGGAGCACCGCGGTGGGCTCTCGCCCACCGACCTCGCCGACGGCCTGGTGACCACGCTGTTCTCCGGCCTGCGCGCCCCGACCCGACCCCAGGAGCACCGATGACCGCTGCACCCCTGACCGCCGCACGCCTGCTGGAGAGCTACGCCGCCGGCCGCTGGTGGTCCAGCGACGACGAGGGCACCCCGCTGCCCGACGCGGTCACCGGCGAGACGGTCGCCCGGATCAGCAGCCGTGGCCTGGACGTCGCCGGGATGGTGGCGCACGCCCGAACCGTCGGCAGCCCCGCGCTGCGCGAGCTGACGTTCCACCAGCGCGCCGGCCTGCTCAAGGCGGTCGCGCTGCAGCTGATGGCCCGCAAGGACGAGTTCTACGCCCTGTCCCACCGCACCGGCGCCACCGACGGCGACAACGCCGTCGACATCGACGGCGGCTTCGGCACGGTGCTGTCCTACGCCTCCACCGGACGCCGGGAGCTGCCCGACGACACCCTGGTGCTCGACGGCCCGCCCACCCCGCTGGGCAGGCGCGGCACGTTCCTCGGCCAGCACGTCTACACCTCGCTGACCGGGGTCGCGGTGCAGGTCAACGCCTTCAACTTCCCGGTCTGGGGGATGTTGGAGAAGCTCGCCCCGGCCTTCCTCGCCGGGATGCCCACGATCGTGAAGCCGGCCTCGCCGACCGCCTACCTGACCGAGGCGGTGTTCCGGGCGATGGTCGAGACCGGCCTGCTGCCCGAGGGCTCGGTGCAGCTGCTCGCGGGATCGGCGGCCGGGCTGCTGGACCACCTCGACGGCCAGGACCTGGTCGGCTTCACCGGTTCGGCGAGCACCGCGGCCCTGCTGCGCAGCCACCCCGCCGTCACCGGGCGGGCGGTCCGGTTCAACGCCGAGGCCGACTCGCTGAACTGCTCGGTGCTGGGCCCCGACGCCGGCCCGGACACCCCGGAGTTCGACCTGTTCGTCCGCAGCCTGGTCACCGAGATGACGGTCAAGGCCGGCCAGAAGTGCACCGCGATCCGCCGCGCGATCGTGCCCCACCAGCACGTCGAGGCCGTCGTCGAGGCCACCCGCGCCGCGCTCGGGGAGATCGTCGTCGGCGCCCCGGGAGCCGAGGGCGTGACCATGGGCGCGCTGGCCAGCACCGACCAGCGCGACGAGGTGCTGCGTGCGGTCGACCGGCTGCGCACGCACGCCGAGCTCGTCGTCGGCGACCCGACCCGGTTCGAGGTGGTCGGCGCCGACAGTGCTCGAGGTGCCTTCCTCCCGCCGATGCTGCTGCGCTGCGACGACGCATCGGCCCCCGAACCGCACGACGTCGAGGCCTTCGGTCCGGTGTCCACCGTGCTGCCCTACAGCGACCTGGACGACGCGATCGCCCTGGCCCGGCGCGGTCAGGGCTCGCTGGTGGCCAGCCTGGTCACCCACGACCCGTCGGTCGCCCGGGCGTTCGTGCTGGGCGCAGGCTCGGCGCACGGCCGGGTGCACGTGCTGGACCGCGACGACGCCCGGGAGTCCACCGGGCACGGTTCCCCACTGCCGGTGCTGGTGCACGGCGGACCCGGCCGGGCCGGGGGCGGTGAGGAGCTCGGCGGCGTCCGCGGCGTGCTGCACCACATGCAGCGCACCGCCGTGCAGGGCTCCCCCGACCTGCTCACCGGGGTCGGTCGGCGCTGGGTCGCCGGCGCCGCCCGCAGCGAGGACGGCGTGCACCCCTTCCGCAAGTCGTTGGCCGAGCTGCGGATCGGGGACTCGGTCACGGCCGGACCGCGCGAGATCACCCTCGCCGACGTCGAGCACTTCGCCGAGTTCACCGGCGACACCTTCTACGCCCACATGGACGAGGAGGCCGCCCGGGCCAACCCGTTGTTCGGCGGCCGGGTGGCGCACGGGTACCTGGTGCTCAGCTGGGCCGCGGGGCTCTTCGTCGACCCCGACCCGGGCCCGGTGCTGGCCAACTACGGCCTGGACTCGCTCCGGCTGCTCACCCCGGTCAAGCCCGGGGACAGCGTGACGGTGACCCTGACGGCCAAGCAGATCACCCCGCGCGGCGGCGCCGACCACGGCGAGGTGCGCTGGGACGCCGTCGTCGTCGACTCTGCCGGCGACCCGGTGGCCACGTACGACGTGCTGACGATGGTCGCGAGGACCTGGCCCCCGGCAGGGGCCTCAGCCGGGCAGTGACCAGTCGACCGGGTCGGCGCCCTGCTCGACGAGCAGGGCGTTGACCCGGCTGAACGGCCGGGACCCGAAGAACCCGCGCGAGGCGCTCAGCGGCGAGGGGTGCACCGAGGCCACCGACGGCACCGGACCCAGGGCCCCGGTGAGCCCCTGGGCGTCCTTGCCCCACAGCACCGCGGCCACCGGCTGCCCGGCCGCAGCCCGCTCGACCAGCACGGCGATGGCGTGCGCGGTCACCTGCTCCCAGCCACGTCGCCGGTGCGAGCCCGCCTCCCCGGGCCGCACGGTCAGGCACCGGTTGAGCAGCAGCACCCCGCGGTCGCGCCACGCGGTCAGGTCGCCGTGCGCGGGCGGTTCGACCCCGAGGTCCTCGCGCAGCTCGCGGTAGACGTTCACCAGGCTGCGCGGGAGCGGCCGGACGTCGCGGTCCACGGCGAAGCTCAGCCCGATCGGGTGGCCCGGGGTCGGGTAGGGGTCCTGGCCCACGACCAGCACCCGGACGTCGGCGAGCGGGGCGGCGAAGGCGCGGAACACCTGGTCGGGGTGCGGCAGCCAGGGCCGGCCGGCGGCGTCCTCGGCGGCCAGGAAGGCCAGCACCGCCTCGATCTCCTCCTCGACGGGCGCCAGGGCCGCGGCCCAGTCGGTGGCCATCAGCCCGCGGTCGGCGAGGTCCTGCAGGGTGCCCACCCGGCCGAGACTAGGTGGGCACCCGGGGGTTCACCCCGCGGGCGGGGCCATCAGCTCCAGGGCGATGTTGTCGGGGTCGCGGAACTCCAGGATGTAGCCGGCACCGATGTCCTTGACGCCCTCGTGGGCGATGCCCAGGGAGTCCAGGTGGGCGGCGGCCTCGTCCAGGGCGTCCTTGGAGGAGACGGCGAACGCGACGTGGTCCAGGCCGGTGCGGTCCTCGCTGAACGTGTCGTCGGCGACCGGGCGCAGGCCCAGCAGGGACTCGCCCAGGGCGTAGATGACGCCGCCGAAGGCGAAGTCGGGGGCGTCCTCGGTCTGGCCGTCGATGGCGACCGGGAGGGCGAACACGTCGTCGTAGAACTTCCGCGACCGGTCGATGTCGGTGACGGTCAGGCGGACGTGCGCGTAGTGGCTGGTGGTGATCGGCATGGACCTGCTGTGCCCTGTCCGACCGTGCTCAACCGGGTGCGTGCGATCGCGTCCGTCGGACCCACCCGACATCCTGTCGGTGTGGACACCTTCACCCGCGACGGTCTGACCTTCGACGTCCGTGACGCCGGACCCGCCGACGGCCCCCCGGTGGTCCTGCTGCACGGCTTCCCGCAGCACGCCGGCAGCTGGGACCGCGTGGTGCCTGCGCTGCACGAGGCGGGTCTGCGCACGCTGGCCCCCGACCAGCGGGGGTACTCCCCCGCTGCCCGGCCCACCGGCCGCCGCTGCTACGTCGTCCGCGAGCTGGTGGACGACGTGCTGGCGCTGCTGGACGCCGCCGGGCTGGAGCGGGCGCACGTGGTCGGGCACGACTGGGGCGCGATGGTCGCCTGGGCGGCAGCGGCCTGGCACCCCGACCGGGTGGCGAGCCTGACGGCGGTGTCGGTGCCCCACCCGGCCGCCTTCACCCGCTCGTTCCTCACCAGCTCGCAGGGCGCGAAGTCGGCCTACATGGCCTTCTTCCAGCTGCCCCGGGTCCCCGAGGCGCTGCTCACCCGGGGCAACGGCGGGTTCCTGCGCGACCTCCTGGTACGCGCCGGGATGCCCCGCGCGGACGCCGAGGACACCGTGGCCCGGTTGCGTCCGGCCGGCGCGCTCACCGCCGCGTTGAACTGGTACCGGGCGCTGCCGCTGGGTGCCACGGACGGCGTCGGCCGGGTCCGGGTGCCCACGCTGCACGTGTGGAGCGACCGGGACGGGTTCCTCGGCCGGGCCGGTACCGAGGCGACGGCGCCCCACGTCACCGGGGAGTACCGGCTGGAGGTGCTGCCCGGGGTGACGCACTGGGTGCCCGAGACCGCCGGTCCCCGGCTCGGGGAGCTGGTCACCGCGCACGTGCGGGCCCACGGGTGAACCGGGCAGAGCTGCTGGCCGCCCGGGTGCGGGCCCAGCAGCTGGACCGCACCGGGGGGACGGTCGCGGACACCGCGGTGCTGGACCTCGGCGTGCAGGACAGCGGTCCGGCCGGGGCGGCCCGCTGGGCCCTGGCGCTGCGCGGCGTGGCCCGGCCCGCCGAGGAGGAGCTGGCGCTGGTCTGGTCGGTCCGCGGCGCACCGCACGTCTACCGGCGGGCCGACCTGCCCGGCGTCGCCGCGGCCACCGCCCCGTGGTCGGACGCCGACGCCGCGAAGCGGGTGTTCGACGCCGCGAAGCCGCTGAAGGCGGCCGGCCTGGGCGTGCTCGGCGCGCTGGACGTCGTCGCCGACGCGATGCGCAGGATCGTCACCGGGCCGACGGTCAAGGGCGAGCTGTCGAGCGGCCTCACGGCGGCCCTGCCCGCGCCGTTCCTGCGGCGCTGCCGACCCTGCGGCGCCACCCACGTGTACGAGCAGCCCTTCCGGTTGGCTGCGCTGCGGGCCGGGCTCGAGTTGGAGCCGGGCACCTCGCCGCCGGTGCTCCGCCCGGTGCCGGGCCTGGCGCCGGCCGCCGACGTGCCGGACCGGCTCGACGTCGTCCGGGCGCACCTGCGGTCGTTCGGACCGTCCACCCCGGCGATGGTCGCGGCCTACCTGGACGCGCCGGTGCGCGAGGTGCGCGCGCACTGGCCGGCCGATGCCGAGGAGGTGGACGTGGCGGGTGAGACCCGGTGGGTGCTCGACCTCCCGTCCACCGACCCGGTCCGCGGCACCTGGCTGCTCGCGCCCTTCGACCCGTTCCTGCAGGTCCGGGACCGGGAGCTGCTCGTCCCCGACCCCGACCGCCGGAAGGAGCTGTTCCCCGTCCTCGGCCGCCCCGGCGCCGTGCTGGTCGACGGCGAGGTGGCCGGGGTGTGGCGACCACGGTCGTCCCGGGGGCGGCTGGCCCTGGCGGTCACCCCCTGGCGGGCGTTCACCGCAGCCGAGCGGGAGGCGGTGGAGGACCGCGCAGCACGACTCGCCGCGGCCCGCGGTTCGACACCGGGCGGCGTGACCCATGCGCCGACCGGGTAGGGAGGTTCGATGACCTCCCCCGACACCGGCCACCTCGACGGACAGACGGTCGCCGTCACCGGCGCCACCGGCAACCTGGGGACGGCGTTCCTGCGGCAGCTCTTCCTCACCGGCGTGCACCAGGTCCGCGGGCTCGCCCGCCGGCAGGCCCCGGACACCGCCCCGTACTCGAACGTCTTCTGGACCCACACCGACATCGGCACCACGGCGAGCTCGGCCCCGCTGACCGCGTTCCTCACCGGCGCCAGCACGCTGGTGCACACGGCCTGGGCGCTGCAGCCGGGCCGGGACCCCGAGCTGCTGCGCCGGATCAACGTCGACGGCGCCCGCCGGGTGCTCGACGCGGCGGGCTCCGCCGGCGTGGGCCACGTGGTGCTGGTGTCCTCCCTGGGCGCCTACGCCCCCGGAAACCCGGCCGACCGGGTCGACGAGGACTGGCCGACCACCGGGGTGCCGAGCTCGCAGTACAGCCGCGACAAGGTGGCCGTCGAGGTGCTGGCCCGGGAGTTCGCGGCCGCCCACCCCGAGGTCACCGTCACCGTCGTGCGGCCCACGCTGGTGCTGCAGTCCGACGCGGCGGGCGCGATCGGCCGCTACTTCCTCGGGCCGCTGCTGCTGCGCGGGGCGCAGGCGTTGCCCGGGTCGGTGGCCTCGAAGCTGCCCCTGCCGCTGCCGGCGGACCTGCACCTGGGCTTCGTGCACGCCGACGACGTCGCCGACGCGTTGCTCCGGATCGTGGACCGCCGGGCCGGCGGGGCGTTCAACCTGTCCGCCGAGCCCGTGCTGGACCCCGATGCGTTCGCCGCCGCCCTGGGCACCCGCCGGGTGCCGGTGCCCGCGGCGCTGCTGCGGGCCGGGCTGTCCGCGGCCTTCCACGCCCACCTGGTACCCACCGAACCCGGCTGGCTGGACCTCGGTCTCGGCGTCCCGGCGCTGGACACCACCCGGGCCCGCGAGGTGCTCGACTGGCACCCCCGGCACCCCAGCGACCAGCTGCTCCCGGAGTTCGTGGCCGCCCTGGGCCGGGGTGCCGGCGGCGAGGGCCCGGTGCTGCACCCCTAGGGGGTCAGGGGCGGGCGGACCACGCCGAGACGGCGTGGCTGACGCCGGCGAAGGTGGCGGCCGCGACCTCGGGGCGCAGCGCCACGAACAGGCCGTCCGCCTCGGCGAGCACCGTGTCGGGGTCCTCCGCGGTCGCGATCGTGGCGTGTGCGGTGGCCCGTCGTCCCTCGGTGGAGGTGACGGCGGCACTGAGCACCACGGGCACGCCCAGCCGCACGGGCCGGCGGTAGGTGACGGTCAGCGTGGCGGTGAGCCCGCCGTGCCCGGCGGTCCGCAGCGCCCGGGCCAGCACGTGGTCCAGCAGGGTCGCGATGGTGCCGCCGTGCACCAGCCCGGGCGGACCCTCGTGCGCCTTGGGCAGGGTCGCGTGCGCGGTGACCCGGCCGTCGGCCGCCTCGTCGACCAGCAGCGGCGGGGCGACC
>JAOPVM010000452.1 GCA_025966215.1 Klenkia sp. | reverse complement strand
CCGGCCTTCGAGGAGGTGGCCAAGCGCTCGGCGATGCTCGGCTTCGACGGCAAGTGGGTGCTGCACCCGGGGCAGATCGACGCCGCGAACGAGATCTTCGCGCCCTCCCAGGAGGACTACGACCACGCCGAGCTGATCCTGGACGCCTACGAGTGGGCCACCAGCGAGGCCGGTGGGAAGAAGGGCTCGGCGATGCTGGGGGACGAGATGATCGACGAGGCCAGCCGCAAGATGGCCCTGGTCATCTCCGGCAAGGGCCGCGCCGCCGGGATGAGCCGGACGTCGTCCTTCACCCCGCCGGAGGACTGAGCGACCTGCGGGCCGGACCCCCTCGCCGCGCGGCGAGGGGGTCTGCCTAGAAGGAGCTGGTCACCGACACCAGGGCGACCAGCCAGATCACGATGAGGACGGCGTAGAAGGCGACCGCGATGCCGCCGATGACGATGCCGGCCAGCGCCATCCCGTCGCCCTCCTCGCCGGTCTGCCGGATCTGCTTGCGGGCCACGATGCCCAGGATCAGCCCCACCGGTGCGAACACGAAGGCGAACACCAGCGCCAGGATCGCCGTGGTGTTGGTCGGTCGCCGCACCACGAAGACGGGCGGGCCGTACCCGGGCGGCGGGCCGTACCCGGGGGGTGGGCCGTAGGAGGCCGGCGGCGCTGCGCGCTGCACCGGCGGGTCGCCCCGGTAGAAGTCGTCCTCGGGCTGGCTCACGTGGGTCCTCCTCGCCGCGGGGTGGTGGGCTCAGGCCCCGATGACCGCCGCGGGCAGCTGGGCCATCCGGGCCGCGATCGAGCGGGCCGCGGACAGGGTCGCATCCGGGTCGTCCCCGATGACGACGGACACGACCGTGCCGCGCGCCTGGGCGACGATCACCTGCGGCGTGCCGCTGGAGAGCTGGTACTGCACGACGACGGAGTCCGCGGTCAGCCCCTCCGCCGACGGCGGGGTGACGAAGGTGCGGTCGGCGGACTCGCAGCCGGCGAAGGCGGTCCGCAGCTCGGCGAGCGCCTGGGCGGCGGCGTCCGCGCCGTCGTAGGAGATCGACTCGCTGGTCAGCTGGGGGGCCCCGGTCTCGTCCACCGCGACCACCGGGAACTTCGCCGTCCGGCGGACCTCGGAGGGGAAGCTGGTCTCGCACAGCCCCTCGAAGCTCGGGTTGTCGCTGAGGTCGCCGTCCTCGACGGGGTTGGACTGCACGTCCCAGCCCTCGGGCAGGTCCGCGACCCGCAGGGCCGAGGCCAGCGCAGCCTGGTCCGGACTGGTCACCGCCGCCGGGTCCAGGGCGGCCGCGGCGGACTCCTCGGCCTCGGCGGGCGCCGGTTCCGGGGACGTGGCGGCCGGGGTGCTGCTGGTGCTCGTCGCGGCCGGGCTGGCGTCCCCGTCGGTGTCGCTGCAGCTCGTCACGAGCAGCGCTGCGGCCAGGGTGAACGGGGCGAGCAGGCGCACGCGGCGGGTCGACACCCACGGGACGGTAGTCGGGTCCGGCTGTGGTCGAGGCCACGCCCGGACCGTCGGTGCCCTGCCGCATACTCGCCGGTAACCGGACACCGTCGTCCCCGAGGAGTGCAGAGCCGTGACCCGCCTGGCGCAGACCGCCGACCTGACCGAGATCCAGACCGAGATCCTGTCCACGGTCCGGACCTTCGTGGACCGGGAGATCATCCCGCGGGCCCAGGAGCTGGAGCACTCCGACACCTACCCGCAGGAGATCGTCGACGGGATGAAGGAGATGGGGCTCTTCGGCCTCATGATCCCGGAGGAGTACGGCGGCCTGGGCGAGAGCCTGCTGACCTACGTCCTGGTCGTGGAGGAGATCGCTCGCGGTTGGATGAGCGTCTCCGGGGTGATCAACACCCACTTCATCGTGGCCTACATGCTCATCCAGCACGGCACCCCGGAGCAGAAGGAGCGCTATCTGCCCCGGATGGCCACCGGCGAGGTGCGCGGGGCGTTCTCCATGAGCGAGCCGGGGCTGGGCTCCGACGTCGCGGCGATCCGCACCCGGGCCACGCGCGACGCCGAGGGCAACTACACGATCGACGGCGAGAAGATGTGGCTGACCAACGGCGGCAGCTCCACGCTGGTCGCCGCGCTGGTGCGCACCGACGAGGGCGGGGAGAAGGCCCACCAGAACCTGACCACGTTCCTGGTGGAGAAGCCCACCGGCTTCGGTGAGGTCAAGCCCGGGCTGAGCATCCCCGGCAAGATCGACAAGATGGGCTACAAGGGCGTGGACACCACGAGCATGGTGTTCGACGGCTACCAGGCCAGCGCCGACGACATCCTCGGCGGGGTGCCCGGCAAGGGCTTCGCGCACATGATGGACGGCGTCGAGGTGGGTCGGGTCAACGTCGCCGCCCGGGCCTGCGGCATCTCCATCCGCGCCTTCGAGCTGGCCGTCGAGTACGCCCAGCAGCGGGAGACGTTCGGCAAGAAGATCGCCCAGCACCAGGCGATCGCCTTCCAGCTGGCCGAGATGGCCACCAAGGTCGAGGCCAGCCACCTGCTGATGGTCAACGCCGCCAAGCTCAAGGACAGCGGCAAGCGCAACGACGTCGAGGCCGGGATGGCCAAGCTGCTGGCCAGTGAGTACTGCGCCGAGGTGACCACCCAGTCCTTCCGGATCCACGGCGGCTACGGGTACTCCAAGGAGTACGAGATCGAGCGGCTCATGCGCGAGGCGCCGTTCCTGCTCATCGGCGAGGGCACCAGCGAGATCCAGAAGACGATCATCAGCCGGGGCCTGCTCAAGACCTACGCCAGCAAGCGCTGAGACACCTCGGCGGGCGGTGACCGGGTGGCTCGACGCGGGTGGGTCTCGGTCACCGACCCGGCGGGGGACCGGTGGCGGCTGGCGGTCTTCGACGACGGCTGGGTCGAGCTGCCCGGGTTCGGTCCGGCCCCCTCCGACGGCCACATCGTCCAGCGCACCCTGCTCCTGCTGCTGGGCTGCCTCGGCGTCCTGGTGCTGCTGTCCCAGCTGGCCGGGCGGCTGGACTCCGGGAGCGGGGAGGCCTCGCTGGTCCTGTCGGCGGCCGGGTTGACCGCGGTGCTGGTGTCGGTGCTGCTCTTCGCCCGACTGCGGGCCCGGGCCCGCTCCGCGCGCGCCCCGCACCACCGGGTCACCCGTCGTCGGGTGCCGGTGCTGCGGCCGGTCGTCAGCTCTGCCGAGTACGTCGCCCGGGTGTCCCCGGGGGTGCGGGTGGGCGCCGACGACGTCCGCGCCGTGGACTGCCGGACGCCGACCGTGCCCGCGGACCAGGTCGTGGTGTCGGTGCTCCTGCAGGACGGCTCGGTGCGCACCTACCGGACCTCGGACCGGGGCGCCGTCGAGCTCTTCGCGCCCTGGACCCGGTGACTCAGGCGACGATGGTCACCGGGGTGCCCAGCGGCAGGCCGATCTCGTCGACGAGCTGGGTGACGACCTCGTTGGTCACCCGGATGCAGCCGTCGCTGACGTCGGTGCCGACCGTCTCGGGGGCGTTGGTGCCGTGGATGCCGATGACGCCCTCGCCGCCGGAGTAGCTGGTGAACACGTCGGAGAAGCCGGACAGCCCGTAGGCGAAGGGCCCGTAGCCGCCGGCCGGGTCCGGCGGCTGCAGCAGCTCCTTCAGGTAGTACGTGCCGCCCGGGGTGGGGGCGTCACCGGTGCCCACGCCGATCGGGGTGTCGAGCAGGGTGAGCTCGCTGCGGTAGAGCAGCATCCGGTGGTCGGAGAGACGCACCTCGATGCTGAAGTCGTGCTCGCTGAGGGAGACGTCCTCGGCCTGGATCCAGCCGGTGGAACCGTTCGGGCGCACCGGGAGCTGGACCTGCAGCCAGCCGTCCTGCTGCTCGGTGACCACGAAGGTGAGCTGGCCGGACAGCTCGTCGGCCGCGTCGAGCGTGCGGCTGGGGTCGGCGTCCGCGTCGGGTGCGTCGTAGACGTCCACCTGGTCGGTGGTCGCCGAGGCGACGGTGGTCGGGAAGACCGGGCCGGCCAGCGCCTCCGTCGTCGGTGCCTCCGCGGGGCTCGTGGCCTGGCTGGTGGTGGCCGGGGCCGCCGCCGTCGTCCTGTCCCCTCCGCCGGGCAGGACGACCGCGAGGACCACGGCCAGGACGAGGACGAGCACCACACCGAGGGCCGCGAGTCGGCGGCGAGGGGTGCTCAGCACTGCCTGGAGTCGGTTCACGGGGGTGACGATAGGGGTGGCGCGCGTGCTCTCCCGAAAGTCGAGAAATCCTGGATGTCGGTGAACGCAGCGCCTTTCAGCTGCGTAAGTGGTGATGGGTTCCCCGAGCACGCTGTGAACGCCATCGCCCCGATGCAGAGACGAGACGAGCTCCATGCGCCGTACCACTCCTGTTCTGAGCACAGCCGCAGTCGTCTGCGGCCTGCTCCTCATCGCGCCCTTGCCGGCCAGTGCGGCCGAGACCACCGCGAACACCGTGGCCGACCTGCGGACGCAGGTCGCGACCGCCAACACGAACGACCCGGCCGAGGTGGACGTCATCGACCTCGTCGACGCGACCTACGTCCTGGACGGGGCGGCCGGGGACGCGGACGTCTTCTCCGGGGACTTGGACATCACGGGCAGCCTGACGATCAACGGCAACGGGGCCCTCCTGGACGCCGCCACCGTCGACCGGTTCTTCGACGTCGCCAGCGGCACGCTGACCCTCAACGACGTCACCATCGTCAACGGTGTGGTCCCCGGCGCCGAGAACGGCGGAGCGGTGCGGGTCGCGGCCGGTGCGTCGCTCGTCGTCAGCGGTGGGGCCATGAACGACAGCACCGCGGTGAACCCGGACGCGCCGGCTGCCACGGCCGGCAGCGGTGGCGCGATCGCCACCGCCGGTGCCACGACGGTCACCGGTGCCTCCTTCGAGGGCAACCGCGTCTCGCGCGCCGGTGGCGCCATCGAGGTCCTGGCCGGCGGCTCGGCCTCCGTGTCGGACTCGGACTTCACCGACAACGCGACGGCTGCCGCGCCGGGCAACGGTGGCGCGCTGCACATCACGGGTGCCGCGACCGCGACCGTGACCGGTGGCACGTTCAGCGCCAACGCGGCCGCCGAGGGTGGCGCGCTCTGGAACTCAGCGGGCGGAACGCTCACCGTCGCGAACGCGACCATCCGGGGCAACACCGCCAACGGGCCCGCTGCCGACCAGGGTGGCGGTGGCGTCTTCACCGAGGGTGGTGACGTGACCGTCACCGGGGGTTCGATCACCGGCAACGCGGCCAGCGGCGCCGCCGGCTCCGGCGGAGGCATCCTCAACATCAACGGTGACGTCTCCGTCACCGGAACGGCGGTCACCGGCAACACAGCCGAGCGCGCCGGCGGCGGCATCGAGGCGGGACCGCTCCTCCCCGCGGGGGCCGAGCAGCCGACGTCCACGACGCTGAACGACGTGGACCTGAGCAACAACTCCTTCACCACCCAGGGCGACGCGTCGCCTCGTAACGGTGGCGGCCTGCACATCACCGGCGCCGGGACCGTGGACGTCGTC
>JAOPVM010000444.1 GCA_025966215.1 Klenkia sp. | reverse complement strand
TGCGGTCCGCCGGGCGGCCGGGTCGCACCCTCCCCCACCACGGCGCCACCGGCGTCCAGCACGACGGCGCCCACCGCGGGGTTGGGGCTGGTGGTGCCCAGCGCACCCCAGGCCAGGGCCCGGGCGCGGGCCATGGCCGTCAGTTCGCGGGCGGTGGGCGAGCCGGCCCGGCCGGCCGCGGTGGCCCGGCTCGCTGCGGCGGCCTGCTCCGCGGTGACCGGGTCGGTCACGACGCGGGGAAGGAACGGGCGGCCTGCGCCCGCAGCGCCGCGATCGCCACAGCCGGGTCGTCGGCGCCGTAGACCGCGGAGCCGGCCACGAAGACGTCGACGCCGGCCTCGGCGGCGGCCTCGATGGTGTCGGCGTTGATCCCGCCGTCGATCTCCACCAGCAGCTCCAGGTGACCGGTGTCCACGAGCCGGCGGGCCTCCCGGACCTTGCTGAGCACGTCGGCGATGAACGACTGGCCGCCGAAGCCGGGCTCCACGCTCATCACCAGCAGGGTGTCGAAGTCGCGCAGCACCTCGACGTAGGGCTCCAGCGGGGTGCCCGGCCTGATCGCCAGCCCGGCCAGCGCGCCGGCGGCCCGCAGGTCGCGGGCCACCGCGCGGGGGTCACCGGTGCAGGCCTCGGCGTGCACGGTCACGTTGCGGGCACCCAGCTCGGCGTAGGCGGGGGCCCACCGCTCGGGGTCGGTGATCATCAGGTGGCAGTCCAGCGGCACCGGGCTGACCCGCTGGATCGCCTCCACCACGGGGGCACCCAGGGTCAGGTTGGGCACGAAGTGGGCGTCCATGACGTCGACGTGCACCCAGTCGGCGTCGGCGATCCGGGCGGTCTCCTCGGCGAGCCGGGCGAAGTCCGCGGACAGCAGGCTGGGCGCGATCAGGGGGCTGCGGGGCACCGGGCGATCCTAGGTGCGGTCCCGGAGAGCGGCGTGCGCGTCCCAGGCCCGCTCGACGGTGGTCATCGAGCCCGGGTCGGTCAGCGAGGTGGTGTCCCCACCTCCGCGGCCGGCGGTCATGTCCGCCATCAACCGCCGCATGATCTTGCCCGACCGGGTCTTGGGCAGGTCGGTGACCACGACGACCTCCCGCGGCTTGGCGATCGCGCCCACCCGCAGGGCCACGTGCGCCCGCAGCTCCTCGGCCAGCCGGGAGTCGTCGGCGCCGGCGTCGTCCCGGGTGATCACGAAGGCGACGATCCGCTGGCCGGTGACGTCGTCCGGGGCACCGACGACGGCGGCCTCGGCGACCCGCGGGTGCGACACCAGCGCCGACTCCAGCTCGATCGAGGACAGCCGGTGCCCGGACACGTTGAGCACGTCGTCGATCCGGCCGCCGATCCACACGAAGCCGGCCTCGTCCACCGACGCGGAGTCCCCGGCCAGGTACCAGCCCCGCTCGGCGTAGGGCGCCCAGTAGGAGGCCACGAAGCGGGCGTGGTCGCCCCACACGGTGCGGGCCATGGCCGGCCAGGGCCGGGTGAGCACCAGGTTGCCCTCGACCCCGGGCGGGGTCTGCTCCCCCGCGTCGTCGACGACCGCGGCCGCCAGCCCGGGCAGCGGCACGGTGGCCGACCCGGGTTCCAGCACGGTGACCCCGGGCAGCGGGGCGATGACGGCCGCCCCGGTCTCGGACTGCCACCAGGTGTCCACGATCGGGCACCGAGCGCCGCCGACGTGCTCGTGCAGCCAGCGCCAGGCCTCGGGGTTGATCGCCTCGCCGACCGAGCCGAGCA
Organism: Klenkia sp.; assembly: GCA_025966215.1. GTDB lineage: Bacteria > Actinomycetota > Actinomycetes > Mycobacteriales > Geodermatophilaceae > Klenkia. Next base: position 4,535 of record JAOPVM010000444.1, on the reverse strand, counting down.
GCCGCAGCGAGGACAGGTCGTACCCGGCCGGCAGCTCCGGGCCGTGCTTCATGAACGTGCGCACCAGCGTCGGGGCGGTGTAGTAGACGGTCACCCCGAGCCCGGCGATCACCTCGAAGTGCCGGCCGGGGTGCGGGGTGAGCGGGCTGCCCTCGTAGAGCACCTGGGTGGTGCCGTTGGACGTCGGCCCGTAGAGCACGTAGGTGTGCGCGGTGACCCAGGCGAGGTCGGCCTGGCACCAGTAGACGTCGTCGTCCTTCGCGTCGAACAGGGCCCAGTGCGTCCAGCTGGCCTGGGTCAGGTAGCCGCCGGTGGTGTGCACCAGCCCCTTGGGCCGGCCTGTGGTGCCCGAGGTGTAGACGATGAACAGCGGGTGCTCGGCGTCGAAGGACGCCGGCTCGTGCACCGGGGGGTGCGCGGCCAGCAGCTCGTGCCACCACAGGTCACGGCCGGGGGTCCACGGGACGTCGGCCTCCCCGGTCCGCCGGACGACGAGCACGTGCTCGACGTGGTCCAGCCCGGCGACGGCCTCGTCCGCGGTGGCCTTCACCGCGACCGCGGCCCCGCGGCGGAACTGCCCGTCGCTGGCGATCAGCAGCTTGGCCCCGGTGTCGGCGACCCGGAAGCGCAGCGCGTCGGCGGAGAACCCACCGAAGACCAGGCTGACCACGGCGCCGATCCGGGCGCACGCCATCGTCGCGACGACCGTCTCCACCAGCACCGGCAGGTACAGCACCACCCGGTCACCGGCCCCGATCCCGAGCCCGGTGAGCGCGTTGGCCAGCCGGCAGACGTCGTCCTGCAGCTGGGCCCAGGTGACGGTGCGGCCGTCGCCGGGCTCGCCCACCCAGTGCAGCGCGACGTCGTCCCCCCGGCCGGCGGTGACGTGCCGGTCGACGCAGTTGACCGCCACGTTGAGCCGGCCGCCGCCGAACCAGCGGGCGGTCGGCATCTCGGCGTCGTCGAAGACGGTGTCCCAGGGGGTGTCCCACTGCAGCCGGCCGGCCTGCTCGGCCCAGAAGGCGAACGGGTCGGCCTCGGCCTGCGCGTAGACCTCCGGGCCCACGTTGGCCCGGGCGGCGAACCCCGGAGGAGGCGGGTAGCCGGTCATCCGACGACCTCGCGGGCCCGGCCGGCGCGGTGGACCAGCTCCGGGGCCTGCGGGGAGGCGGCGGACTCCAGCCCGATCGCGGCGCCGGTGCCGCCGACCACGGCCTGGGAGGACCAGCTCCGCGGGAGCAGCGAGGGCGTCCTGGCCAGCACCGCGACCAGGGTGGCGACGACGAGCGCGGACGGCTCGACCCGCAGCCTCCCCCGTCGCTCGAGCAGCGGCGGCACCTCAGGTCCTGCGCAGCAGGGCGACGAACATGGCGTCGGTGCCGTGCCGGTGCGGCCAGAGCTGCAGGGCGTCCCCGCGGGCGGCGTCGGGCACGTCGGGGAACAGCCCGGCGACCGGAAGAGGCTCCACGTCGTCCCGGGCCGCGGCAGCGGCCACCACGTCGACGGTCTCCGCGGTGTGCGGTGAACAGGTCACGTAGGCCACCACTCCGCCGGGCCGGACGGCGTCCAGCGCCGCGGCGAGCAGCTCGCGCTGCAGCTCCGCCAACGGGGCGACGTCCTCGGCGGTCCGCCGCCAACGGACCTCGGGACGACGCCGCAACGCACCCAGCCCGGTGCACGGGGCGTCCAGCAGCACCCGGTCGAAGGAGCCCGGCGCCCACGGCCCCTCGCGGCCGTCGGCGACCAGCAGCTCAACGTCGGGCTCCTCGCCCAGCGCGGAGCGGACCAGCTCGACCCGGTGCTCGGAGCGGTCGGCCGCGGTGACGTGCACGCCCGCGGGCCGGACGGCGGCCAGCAGTGCCGCCTTCCCGCCCGGTCCGGCGCAGAGGTCCAGCCAGCGGGCGTCGGGGCCCTCCAGCGGTGCGCGGGACAGCGCGAGCGCGGCCAGCTGCGACCCCTCGTCCTGCACCGCCGCGGTGCCGTCCTGGACCGCGGTGAGCCGCCCGGGGTCCCCGCCGTGCAGGCGGACCGCGTACGGCGACCACGGGCCGGGGTCTCCCCCGGTGTCGGCGGCCAGGGCGTCCCGGTCGGTGTGCCGGGCGACCAGGTGCACCTCGGGGGCGGCGTCGTCGGCCAGCAGCGCGGCCTCGAGCTCGGCGTCGGCTCCCAGCGCCTCGCGCCAGGCCTGCACGATCCACGGCGGGTGGTCGGTGAGCAACGCCAGCCGGTCGTCGCCGGTGACCCCGAGCGCAGCGATCCACTCCTCCCGGGAGCCGCCGGCGGCGACCTTGCGCAGCACCGCGTTGACCAGCCCGGAGGCGCCGGTGCCCACGATGGCCCGGGTGAGGGCGACGGTGGTGTCGACCGCGGCGTGCGAGGGCACCCGCAGGTCGACCAGCTGGTAGGCACCGAGCCGCAGCAGGTCGAGCACCCGGGGGTCCAGTTCGGCCAGCGGCCGGCTCACCAGGCCGCTGAGGACGGCGTCCAGGGTGCCGGCAGCGCGCAACGTGCCGTAGGCGAGCTGGGTGGCGAACCCGGCGTCGCGGGGCTCCAGCCGGCGCTCGCGCAGCAGCTGGGGCAGCAGCAGGTTGGCGTAGGCGGCCCGGGAGGAGACGCCGTCGAGCACGTCGTAGGCGGTCAGCCGGGCGCCGTCCAGGACCGGGCGGACCCGCCGGGACTCCGGTCGGGCCTGCTTCGTGCGCGGGCCGGCCGGTCGTCCGGTGGGACCACGGCGACGGGGTGCGGTCACGCGCCGACCTCCTCGTGCGGGGCGGGCCGGGCGCCGCGCGCCCAGTCGAGGGCGGGCAGCATCTTCTTGCCGGCGGGCTGGACCTCGCCGAGCCGGACGGCGCCGCGTCCGGTGCCGACGAGCACGCCGGTCGCCCCGACCGAGACCTCGCCGGGGGCCAGGGCCAGGGCCAGGGAGCTCTCCAGCGGCTCCACCGGGCCCAGGCGCAGCCGGTCACCGCGCCACGTCGTCCAGGCGCCCGGGGCGGGGGTGACGCCACGGACCCGGCGGTCGACCACGTGCGCGGGCAGCGACCAGTCGACGCGGGCGTCGGCGGTCTCGACCTTCGGGGCCAGCGAGACGCCGTCGGTGGGCTGCGGCTCGGGCACCAGGGAGCCCTCGGCCAGGCCGTCCAGGGTGGCGACCAGCAGCCGGGCACCGGTGACGGCGAGCCGGTCGAGCAGCTCACCGGCGGTGTCGCGCGGGCCGATCGCCTCGGTGACCACGCCGAAGACCGGGCCGGTGTCCAGGCCCGCCTCCAGCTGGAAGGTGGCCGCACCGGTGACCTCGTCACCGGCCATCACCGCGTGCTGCACCGGGGCGGCGCCGCGCCAGGCCGGCAGCAGCGAGAAGTGCAGGTTGACCCAACCGTGCGTGGGGATGCCGAGCGCGGCCGGGGGCACCAGCGCCCCGTAGGCGACCACCGGGGCACAGTCGACGCCGAGGTCGGCCAGCTGCCCGAGGAACTCCGGCTCCCGGGGCGAGCGCGGCTGCAGCACCGGGATGCCCGCCTCGTCGGCGTGCTGGGCGACCGGGGAGCGCACCTCGCGACGACCGCGGCCGGCGCGGGCGTCGGGGCGGGTGAGCACCGCGACCACCTCGTGGTCGCTGGCGAGCAGGGCGGTGAGCGACGGGACCGCCGGTGACGGCGTCCCGGCGAAGAGCAGCTTCAGTGCGGGCTCACCTTCACGACAGGGGCGGGTGCGGGCTCGCCGTCGGGCAGCCAGGCGGCATGGCCCTGCCACTCGGCGTCGCCGAGCACGGCCAGGGCGGCCTCGCGGGCCTGGGCGTCGAGCCGGTCGACGAACAGCACGCCGTCGAGGTGGTCGGTCTCGTGCTGGATGGCCCGGGCCAGCTTGTGCGAGCCCTCGACACGCAGCGGCTCGCCGTGCACGTCCCAGCCGGTGGCCGCGACGTGGAGGTGCCGGCGGCAGTCGAAGCGGTAGCCGGGGATCGACAGGCAGCCCTCGGCGTCCTCCCCGGTCTCCTCCCCGACCGGCACGACGTCGGGGTTGACGATGTGGCCGACCTCGCCGTCGACGTACCAGGTGAAGACCCGCAGGCCCACGCCGATCTGCGGGGCGGCCAGGCCGGCGCCGCCGGCGGCGTGCATGGTCTCGGTCAGGTCGGTGACGCGCGTGCGCAGCTCGGCGTCGAAGTCGACGACGGGGGCGGCCACGGCGCGCAGCACCGGGTCGCCCATGATCCGGATGGGGGTGACGCTCACCGGTCGAGGATAGAAGAAGGACCCCTCGGTCCCCCACCCGCTCACGAGCTCCCGAGCGGGCCCCTGCCGAGGGGCCCCGTCCGGCCGGCGTCGCGGGTAGCGTTCCGGCATGGCCCGCCATGCACAGCACCGCGCCCGCGCACTGCTCAGCAGCGCCCTGGACGGCGTCGTCGTCGGTGCCGCCCAGGCCGCGCTGGACCACCCCCGCCGGTCCCCGGCCCGCCGGCGGCTGTACGCCGGCATCGCCACCGCCGTCGCCACCGACGCCCTCGCCGCCGAGCTGCCCACCCTGCAGGCCGT
>JAOPVM010000438.1 GCA_025966215.1 Klenkia sp. | reverse complement strand
AGGACGATCTCGGTGCCGTCGGGTCGGAACGTGCTCCACCGCTTGCCTGGTGGTGCCGAGTCGTCGCGTTGGACCCGGAACCCGTGATGGACCTTGGTGTGGTGGCGTTCGCAGAGCAGCGCCGAGTTGTCCAGTGAGGTGTCGCCGTCATCGCGGAGCCACTCGGCCAGGTGGTGGACGTCGCACCAGTGGGTCGGGTTGAAGCACCCGGCGAAGACGCAGTGCCCGTCACGGGCCTCGACGGCCCGGCGGATGTGCGGCGGGACGACCCGCCTGGTGCGGCCCACGTCCAGCGGGAGCCCGTCGGGACCCATCACGATCCGGGTCACCGAGGAGTCACAGGCGATCCAGCGGGCGCGGGCCGCGGAGATGGTGGCGCCGAAGCCGGTGGTCGCGGTGTCCTCACCGGTCGAGGGGTCGACCAGGTCCTCGACGTCGATCGTCACCATCACCTGCGGCTTGACCGTGCGCAGGAACGGCAGCCCATCGGCGGCGAGGGTGTTGTCGGCCCACTGGACCAGGGCGTCGGCCTGTTGCTGGGCCCTGGTCCGCAGGTCCCCCAGGGGCCGGTCGGCCTGCACCATCGACTCGATCACCGCCTGGACCCTCTCGAACCCCACCGCGTCGAGGTCGAAGCGCCCCGAACCGGACCCGTTGGCGTGCCGGGTCATCGTGCACCGACGCTCCTCGGTCGGGTCGGGCTCGGGCCCGTCGGGGTCCAGGGCGTTGCGGAAGGCGTTGACCGCGGTGGCGAGCTTGGCGTGCGGCAACGTGCGCGCGACCTGGGTCCAGGCCTGGTCGAAGGCGTCGAGGTCGATGTCCTGCTCGGCGGCCGCGGTGATGTCGCACGGGCGCAGCGCATCGGCCACGACCCCGACCTGCGCGGCGGTCACCGCCCCCTCGGCGAACGCGGCCTCCACCCGGGGCAGGTGCTCCAGCACCCGGCCGGCCTTCACCACCGCAGAGGCGGCACCCGCGGAGTAGTGGTGGTGCCCCCGCAGCAGCGAGGCCATCGTCTTCAGCCCGTCGCGCTCAGCGGCACCGACCACGTCGGCATGGCGCACGGTGCGGACCAGCTCGGCGTCGAGCCGGTTGATCGACTGCACGATCTCCGCGGTCCGGTCCAGCAGCTGACCGTCCACCAGGGCATGGAGGTCATCGGCGGACAGGGCATCGACAGCGGACCGGAGCTCGCTCACCACACCTCCCGCACTGTTCGATCAGGTGTTCGAAGTCTAGCGCATCACGAGCCGCCGGACAAGACGAAACCCCAGCTCAGCGCCCCGCAGGCACGTGCCAACGCACCGTCACCAGCAGCACCAGCGCCGTCACCGCCTCACCGAACTCCTCGACGAAGGTCGCCCCAGCGACGCTGAACACCCCGGTCTGCGACTGAGCAGCAGAGACCACCCCGGTCACCACGTCGAGCCCCAGTGCGGCCACCGCGTAGAAGGCCATGGCGACGACCACGGCGCGGGTGCCCACCACTCCGCCCCGGTGCCCGGCCAGGGCCACGACCGCGAGGCCCAGGACGGTGACGCCGAACCCGACCAGCAGCGTCGTCGTCCCCCCGTCGTCGGACTTCGCCACGGAGTGGACGCTCGTCAGCTTCGCCACGGCCAGCAACGCCCCGACCCCGGCGACCACCACCCAGAAGACGCGCGCGAACCGGTCCGTGCGACGGGCGGCCACCCCGGCCAGCACGCCGGTGACGACGAACAGGGCCGTCGTGAACAACCGTGGCAGCCCGCCGACGGCATCGAGGTCGAACCAGCGGTCGCGGGGCGGGCAGCCCACCGTCCCGCAGCGCACCCGCACCAGCAGCCCGACCACGAAGAGGGCCAGCGCGAGCACGGCGAGCAGCCCGATCCACCAGGTCTCCCGCAGCCGGGGCCAGGTGGTCAACCCGCTCCCGGTGTCCGCCACCCGGGTCATGATCCCCGGGCCGGCTCCCGGCGGGGCACACGCGCCGAGATCACCTCCGGAGGCGACCAGCCCCAGACGTCACTACGGTCGCGGTCAGGGTTGCCCGGCGATCACCGCGGGCACAGGACCCGCCGACGTCGTCGATGGAAGAGGTACCCCCCATGTTGGTCCGCAGGATCGCCAGGCCGTTGCTCGCCTCCTCGTTCGTGTACGGGGGCATCAGCACGCTGCGGAACCCCCAGAGCCGGGTTCCCGGTGCCGCCAAGATCGTCGGCCAGCTCGCGGAGCAGGCCGACAAGCAGCTCCCGGTCGAGGTCTCCAAGGACGTCGAGCAGTGGGTGAAGGTCGATGCCGGCATCAAGGTCGGCGCCGGTGCCACCTTCGCCCTCGGCGTCTTCCCGCGGCTGTCCGCCCTGGCCCTCGCCGCGTCGATCGTGCCGACGACGCTGGCCGGGCACCGCTTCTGGGAGGACACCGACCCGGAGAAGAAGTTCAGCAACCAGGCGCACTTCCTGAAGAACGCCGGCCTCCTCGGCGGGCTGCTGATCGCCGCCGTCGACACCGAGGGCAAGCCCTCGGCCGGCTGGCGGGTCAGGAACGTCAGCGAGCGGACGATCGACAAGGCCGAGAAGAAGTTCGAGAAGGCCTCCAGGAAGGCTGAGAAGGCGCAGAAGAAGGCCGCTCGCGGCCGCACCGGGCGCACGATCCGCAAGCAGGCCAAGGCTGCCAAGAAGGCCGCTGGGCTCTGAGCACCACCGGCATGACCCCCGCGGGCGCGCTCCGGAGGATCGCCTTCCTCCTGGAGCGCGCCCGCGAGCCGTCCTACCGGGTGAAGGCGTTCCGCACCGCGGCCGCCGTCGTCGACCGGATGGCCGACGGCGAGCTGGAGCACCGCGTGCGCACGAAGACCCTGAAGGACCTCTCCGGCATCGGCGACAAGACCGCCACGGTGATCCTCCAGGCCGCAGCGGGCGAGGTGCCCACCTACCTGCAGGACGTCGAGGACAAGCAGGTCCCCGATGAGCTCAGTGCCCCGGCCGCCGACCTGCGGGCGGCGCTCAAGGGCGACCTGCACACGCACTCCGACTGGTCCGACGGGGGCAGCCCGATCCGCGAGATGGCCGAGGCCGCCCGCGACATCGGCCACGAGTACCTGGCGCTCACCGACCACTCCCCCCGGCTGACCGTGGCCAACGGGCTCACCGCCGAGCGGCTGGAGCGGCAGCTGGACGTCGTCGCCGAGCTGAACGCCGAGCTCGCCCCGTTCCGCATCCTGACCGGCATCGAGTGCGACATCCTGGCCGACGGCTCGCTCGACCAGGACGAGGACCTGCTCTCCCGCCTGGACGTCGTCGTCGCCAGCGTGCATTCCGACCTGCGCGCGTCCAAGGCGCAGATGACCGAGCGGATGCTGGCTGCGGTCACCCACCAGCACACCGACGTCCTGGGTCACTGCACCGGGCGGCTCCTGGTCGAGCGTCAGCAGGCCGGCGGCAAGACCCAACGCCCCCGCCCGGAGAGCGCCTTCGACGCCGAGGCGGTGTTCACCGCGTGCCTCGAGCACGGGACGGCGGTCGAGATCAACTCCCG
>JAOPVM010000436.1 GCA_025966215.1 Klenkia sp. | reverse complement strand
TGGTCGTCGGACGCGGTTCCTTCACCGAGGCGTTCCCGCTCTTCGGTCTCCCGCTCAGCGACTACGACTCGCTGTTCACCGAGAAGCTGGAGCTGCTGCTGGAGATCCGGGCCGCGGAGAAGGTCACCTGGTCCGGCCGGCACCGCCCGGCGCTGAACGGCCAGGGCGTCTACCCCCGGCCCGCGCAGGCCGAGCTGCCCATCTGGGTCGGCGTCGGCGGAAGCCCGGAGTCCTTCGCCCGCGCCGGCATGCTCGGCCTCCCGCTGATGGTCGCCATCATCGGCGGTGAGCCGCGCCAGTTCGCCCCGCTCATCGACCTCTACCGCCGCGCCGGCGCCCAGGCCGGGCACGCCCCGGAGAAGCTGCAGGTCGGGCTGCACGTGTTCGGCTACGTCGCCGAGAGCACCCAGGCCGCCGCGGACACCATCTACCCCGGCTGGCACGAGATGTTCACCAAGATCAGCCGCGAGCGTGGCTTCCGGCAGCCCAGCCGGGCCCAGTTCGACGCCACCGCCGGCCCCGACGGCGCCTTCTTCATGGGCGACCCGCAGTCGATCGCGGACAAGATCAAGCGGGTCTCGGAGCAGGTCGGCGGGATCGACCGGATCTCCATGCAGATGACCAACCCCCGCCTGGCGCACGCCGACCTGCTGCGTGGCATCGAGCTGCTGGGCACCGAGGTCGTGCCGTTGGTGGAGCAGGGCTGACCCCGGACGGACTCGCGCCGTCCAGGCACGACGTGCCCCTGCGGGGCGACGATCAGCCTGGACGGCGCGAGTCTGCGTGCGGGTGGTCAGGCCGAGGCCCGCTCACCCGCTGCCCGGGCCCTGGTTCCGCCGCCGAGCGCGTGCTCGATGACGTCGGCGAGCCGCTCGGAGACGTAGGCCAGCAGCGCCCCGCCCACCAGCGAGATCAGCGTCGCCCAGAACAGCCCGTCGTTGCCGAAGAAGCAGGCAGCCCCGATGAAGGCGCCCGGGATGAACGCCAGGGGCTTGACCGCCGCCTGCACGCACATCGCGAACGCGCCGAGCGCGACCATCAGCCCCAGCACGGCCGGTGCGCCGGCCTCGCTGACACCCAGGGTGGCCTTGAGGATCAGCCAGCCCCACACCAGACCGCTGACCGTCGAGGCCAGCGTGGACACCAGGCCGGCGGTCCTCCCGCCGGCGGCGTAGAACACCGCCCAGGCCGCGAAACCGACCCACGCCACCAGGGGTGCGGTGAGCGAACCGATCTCCGTGAGGGAACCGGCGATCCAGGTGAACAGCCCGGCGAGCACTCCGATGGAGATGCCGAGGGCTACGAGACGCTTCATTGCGTCCTCTCTTCCTAGGGGATGAGGATGGCCCGGCCGCGAACGCGGCCGGCGTCCAGGTCCTCGATCGCGGTCTGGACGTCGTCCAGGGCGTACTTCTGGGTGTGCAGCGCGACCCGGCCACCGGCGGCCAGGGCCATCAGCTCGACCAGGTCGTTGTAGGAGCCGACGAGGTTCCCGATCACGTTGACCTCGGTGGACACCAGGTCGATCGTGGGGACGTCGACGTTCTCCCCGTAGCCGACGACGGAGTAGTCCCCGGCCCGGCGGGTCATCGCGATGCCCTCCTTCGTCGAGCCGTTCTCCCCGACGAAGTCCACGACCACCTCGGCGCCGTGGCCCCCGGTCAGCTCCAGGACCCGCTCGACCTGGTTGCCGTCGGCCAGCACGCCGCGGTCGGCCCCGATCGACTCGGCCAGCTTCAGGGCATCGGGGTTGCGGTCGATGACGATCAGCTCGGCCGGGGTGAGGGCCTTGGCCACCTGGATGCCGATGTGTCCCAGCCCGCCGGCGCCGATGAGCACCAGGCGGTCGCCGGGGTGCAGCCGGCGGGCCGCCTTGGCCACCGCGTGGTAGGCGGTGAGGCCGGCATCGGCCAGTGCTGCCACGTCGGCGGGCTCCAGCGAGTCGTCGATCTTCACGCAGCTGCGGGCGGTCGTCTTGAGGTACTCGGCGTACCCGCCGTCGGAGTCGATGCCCGGGAAGCTGTTGTTCTCGCAGTGCACGTCGTCGCCGAACCGGCAGGCCCGGCACAGCCCGCAGGTGACCAGCGGGTGCAGGATCACCTTGTCCCCGACGGCGACGTTGGTGACGGCGCTGCCCACGGCATCGACCCAGCCGGCGTTCTCGTGGCCGATCGTGTAGGGCAGGGCGACCTGGGACTTCTCGGCCCACTGGCCCTCGAGGATGTGCAGGTCGGTGCGACACACCCCGGCGCCGCCGATCGACACGACCACGTCGTGCGGGCCGGTCACCTCGGGCTTCGGGACGTCGGTGAGCTCGAGCTTCTGGTGGTACCCGGTGACGCGGACTGCCTTCATGAGAGGACCTCCAGGGGGAGTGCTGAGTCGATGGAGGGGCGGAACACCTGGTCGGCGTCCGAACCCGGGTAGCGGGTGGTGAGCAGGCCGCGGCAGAAGTGCGCGTTGCCGTCGACGGAGATGCGCACCGAGCGGGCCTTGCGCAGCGTGATCGCCACCGACCCCGCGTCCGGCCGGGAGCCGTCCGGGGCCAGCAGGACCGGGGAGCCGGCGTCGGTGGGCAGCCCGAGGGCCGCCCGCCGCGACAGCAGCGAGGTGGTGTCCCCGGTCAGGTCGCCGAGCACCAGGTCACCGACCTGCTGCTCGGTGCGGGAGGGGTCCTCCCGCAGCCACGCGGTGAGGGCCCGCTCCATCGCCGCGGTGTGCGCCTTGCGCTGGAACGTGGCCCGCAGCTCGTCCAGGGACAGCTCGGCCTCGTGGCCGAACGTGCCCCGGTAGCCGGCGTCGGCGGCGAGCCCGGCGTTGATCAGGTCGGAGTCGTGGTGGTCGTCGAGCTCCACCACGACCCGCCCCACGCCCGGGACGGCGAGCAGCGCGTCCCGGGCATCGGACACCATCAGCCAGGCGAAGTTCGGGGCGCAGAACGAGGTGGGCAGCCGCAGGTGCACCTCCACGTCGGCACCCACGACCGCCACGGACCGGACGAACCCGAGGTCGGTCACCGCCTCGTCGAGCTCCGGGTCGATGACGGTGTCCAGCGCCGTCCGGACGTCGGCCTCGGTCGGTCGAGGCAGGACCGCCGTCATCAGGCCATCGCCAGGTTCTTGTCGGCCGCCTCGGGGTCGCGCGGGCCGGTCTCGGTGGCGTCGGCCTCGGCGACCTGCAGGTCGGCGGGCACCGGGATGTCGTAGAGCTTGGCCGCGTTGAGCCCGAGGATCTTCCTCTTCTGGTCCACGGTCAGCGGCGCGTACTCGGTGAGGTCGGCCGGGATCTGGAAGTCCACGAACTTCTCCACCAGCCACTTGGGGGTCCAGAGCGCGTAGTCGCTGGAGAACAGGATCCGGTCCTCCCCGATCCAGTAGAGGAGCTCGCCCAGGATCTGGGCGAAGTAGCGCGGCCGGGTGTGGATGAACGGCATCGCCACGGCCAGTCCGCCGTAGACGTTGGGCTCCTGGGTCGCGATCCAGCAGAAGTCCTCCAGCCGGGGCAGTCCGACGTGCTCGACGATGAAGTTCAGGTCGGTGAAGTCCGTGGCGGCGGCGTCCACGTCGGCCACGTCGAAGGCGTCGCGGTCCAGCGGGCGGATCGTGGGGCCCTTGTGGACGTGGATGTTCGTGATGCCCTGCTCGCGGCACACCTCGAAGTAGCGGTAGGCCATCGGGTCGTTGAGCTTCCAGCCGCGGCTGTCGCCGTGCCAGTCGGCGGTGTAGAGCTTCACGCCCTTGAGGGCGAACCGCTCGGCGTCCTCCCGGAGCCGGTCCAGGCCCGCCTCGCCGTCCCGCGGGTCGAAGTAGTGGTTGTAGGTCAGCTTGTCCGGGTGGGCCTGGGTGAGGGCGAAGGCCTCCTCGGTCTGCCCGAAGCCACGCTCGTAGAACTCACCGAGCCGGGCCGGCTGGAACACCGCGTGGTCGACGATGCCGTCGACGAAGACGTCGCGCATCAGCCGCTCGCCGCCCTGGTAGAGGTACTCCTCGTAGGACCAGACCTCGGACTCGGGGCTGAGGTTGCGGTGGTAGTCGTAGAAGCAGGCGATGAACTGCTTGCCGTGGATGTTGCGCTGGTTCTCTGCCCGCGCGTCCCACAGTGCGACGTGGGCATCGACGATGAAGTAGCTCTCGCCATCCTTCGTGTACATGCGTCTCCTCCTGGATCCGACCGTGACGGGCGTCACTGGCCTGGTGCCGAACG
>JAOPVM010000395.1 GCA_025966215.1 Klenkia sp. | reverse complement strand
GGACCGGTCGGTCCACGAGGTGTCCACACCGGTGGCGTCCAGCTGGGCGAGGAAGAGATCGCTGGCCGGGTCGGCGCCCACGACGCCGGCGAAGACCGTCGTAGCCCCGGCCCGTGCCGCGGCGACCGCGGCGTTGGCCCCCATGCCCCCGGGCAGCCGGCCGATGGCGGTGGCGTGCACCCGCTCGTCGGGGGCCGGGAAGCGAGGCACCCGGCCGACGACGTCGAGGTTCGCGTACCCGCAGAACACGATCACCGGCCGGCTGCGCGGGCCACGGCTCGCACCTTCTCCGCGGAGACCCGACCCCACCAGCGGCCGTTGTCCTTGGCCGCCGAGGCCACGATCGCGCCGTCGCACTCGGCCAGCAGCGCCGCCGCGTTGGTGGGGTCGACGCCGCTGCCGATGACGACGGGCAGCTGGGTGTGGTCGCGGATCCCCACGACCTCCTCGACGGAGGTGGCGTGGCCGGTCCGCGAGCCGGTGGCGATCAGCACGTCGGCGTCGAAGAACTCGGCGTCCTCGGTCTGCTCGGCCAGCGTGCGGTCGGCCACGATCGCGTGCGCACCGTGCTTGACGTGCACGTCGGCGAACACCTTGAGCGGGTCGGCCCCGATGCCGTGCCGGTAGCGGGTGGTGCGGGCGGCCTGGCCCTCGATGAAGCCCTCGTTGGCCACGTAGGCGTTGACCCACTGGTTCACCCGCACCCAACCGGCCCCGGCCGCCCAGGCGCTGGCCACCGAGCACTCTCCGGCGTTGGACAGCACGCTGACCCCGACCGAGGGCCCGAGCTCGGCCACGACGGCCGCGGTGACCACGCCCATGGAGGCGGCCACCTCGTAACCGTGCTCGCCGGGCTTGAGGAAGGGCAGGTCCCAGTGGTTCTCCACGATCACCGAGTCGAAGCCGTTGCCGGTGTAGGCCAGCGCCTCCTCGACCGCGTAGCGGGCGATCTCGGCGACCGGCTGGCCGCGGTAGGCCGGGCTGCCGGGCAGCGCGGGCAGGTGGACGGCGCCGATGAGGGTGGTCTCCCCGCCGAAGAGCTCGGCCATCGCCGAGGGCTTGCGGGGGAAGACCCCGAGCGGAGCAGACACTGCCTTCACCATCCATGTAATCGATTGCCTCGTTGTGATGGACGCTACTGCCTGCACCCTGGGCGACGTCAAGAGGCAATCGTTTACATTTGTGTTGCAGCAGGTCGGGGGCGTGTCCATCGCGTGACGGCGACACCAGGCCGGGCCGGATCGGACATGATGTCCCCGGCGGCCCAGCGGTGGGCGCGGACGGGGGTGGCAGTGGCTCGGGTGACCATCCGCGACGTCGCCGACCTGGCCGGGGTCTCGACCGCGACGGTGTCCCGCGCACTGTCCGGCGCCAAGCCCGTGTCGCCCCCGGTGCTGGAGCAGGTGACCCGGGCTGCGGCCGACCTGGGCTACTCCGGCAACGGCATCGCCAGCGCGCTGCGCCGCAGCCGCACCGACACCGTCGGGATGGTCGTGCCGAGCATCGCCAACCCGTTCTTCACCGCCCTGGTCGAGAGCGTCGAGCACGCCCTGCAGGCCGCCGGACTGCAGCTGTTCCTGTGCTCGTCCCGGTCCGATCCGGCCCTGGAGGCCCAGCGGCTGCGCAGCCTGGTGGCCCGCCAGGTCGACGGCATCGTGATCAGCCCGGCGCACGGCACGGCCAGCGCCGACGCCGTGGCCTGGGCCGCCGGTCAGCTGCCGCTGGTCCAGGTCGACCGGTACGTCGGCGGGATGTCCAGCGACTGGGTCGGCGTCGACGACGACGCGGCCCTCCGCCTGGTGCTCGAGCACCTGGCCGGGCGCGGTGCCCGGTCGGCGGTCTTCGTCAGCTCGACGATGACCAACTCCTCCACCGAGCTGCGCGTCGCCGGGTTCACCACGCACGCCGCCCGACTCGGGATAGCCGTCCCCGACGTGCTGCTGGGGGACTACTCGATCGACTGGGGCCGGGAGGCCACCGGGCGACTGCTCGCGGCCGGCGACCTCCCCGACGCCGTCGTCTGCGCCGACGACCTCATCGCGCTCGGCGTGCTCCAGACCTGCGCCGAGGCCGGCGTCGTCGTGCCCCGCGACGTGCTGGTCACCGGCTTCGACGACATCCCCTACTCGGCGCTGTCGAACCCGCCGCTCACCACGGTGCACCAACCGCAGGACCAGATCGCCGTGGAGGCCGTCCGCCTGCTGTCCGCAGCCCTGGAGGACCCCACCGGGATCCCGGCCCGGCACGCCCTGACGCCGTCGCTGGTCGTCCGGGCCAGCACCAGCCGGTGAGGCCCCCGCGTCGGACCTACCGCCCCCGGCGTCCCAGCACGGTGTCCAGCGCCGTCGCCAGCCACTCCCGGGCGTCCTCGACCGAGGTCGGGGCCGCTGCGTGCCGGGCCGCGACGTACCCGTCGGGGCGGACCAGCAGCACCCCGCCGTCGTCGGTCTCGCGCAGCGCGGCCCAGGTGCCGTAGGGGTCGTCGTAGGGCAGCCCGGGTCCGATCGGGACGGCGGTGAGCTCGAGCCCGCGCGCGGCACCGAGCTCGGCCGCCGCGGCGACCCAGTCCTCCCCACCCACCCCGGTGACGACGGCGAACCGGCCCTTCCCGACCAGGTCCAGGGTGGAGACCTCCCGGCCGTCGCGGGTGACCCAGGTGTGCGGCAGCTTGGCGCCGGGCCAGGTGGTGGGCCGGGCGTACAGCTCGGCGTCCCGCTCGTAGGCCGGCATCGGCGTCCCGTCCGGGACGACGGCCGAGGATGCGTAGCGCTGGTTGTGCTCCACGCCGTGCGCGTCGAACTCGTAGGCCTTGTGCGCGATCGCGTCCCGCACGGCGGCCCGGATCCGGTCGCCCTCGGGGCCCGGTGCCCGGCGCAGCGCGAGCTGGTGCTCCAGCGCCTCGACGTCGGTGGTGTCGGTCAGCTCCAGCGCCGCCATGATCCGGCCGGTGTCGGCGATCGACTGGTTGGCCCGCTCGACGATCTGCCGGGCGATCGGGGCGCGCTCGGCGTCGTAGGAGTCCAGCAGCGACGGGTCGGCGGTCCCGGCGATCACGTGGGCGAGCTTCCAGGACAGGTTGTAGGCGTCTTGGATCGAGGTGTTGGAGCCCAGGCCGTTGGTCGGCGGGTGCCGGTGCACGGCGTCCCCGGCGCAGAACACCCGGCCCTTCGCGATCGTGGTGGCGAAGTGGTGGTTGACCGTCCACGGCGACCCGGACAGCACCTCCATCTCGAAGTCGTCGGTGCCCACGAGGCCCACGGCGAGTTCGCGGACGAACGCGTCGGTCAGCTCGGGCGGGCCGTCGGCGACCGCGTAGCCCCACATGAGCATCCACTCGGTCCAGGGCTTGATCATCCGCAGCACGCCCAGCCCGACGCCCTCCTTCTCCGCGCCCGGCTGGAGCATCCAGTAGAGGACCGAGGGCCGGTGCGCGACCAGGTGGGTGAGGTCGGCGCGGAACACGATGCCCAGCGCCCCGCCCACCGCGCCGGGGCCCTCGAAGGGCAGCTCGAGGTCGGCGGCCACGGCACTGCGGGCGCCGTCGGCCCCCACCAGGTAGCGCGAGCGCACCTCGTACTCCACGCCGGTCATCCGGTCCCGCAGCGTGGTGGTCACGCCGTCGTCGTCCTGGACGTGGGAGACGTACTCGGTCTCGAACCGCACCCGGGCGCCCCGGTCCTGCGCGGCCTTCACGATCACCGGCTCGGTGATCGTCTGCGGCGCGTCGAGCATCGTGCAGGGGCTGGCCAGCTCGTAGTCGGCGTGCCGCACGGTGTCGGTGCCCCAGGAGGGGATCCGCCCCAGCTCCTCCCCGGCCAGGCTGGTGCAGAACGTGGTCGTGCCCATCAGCTCCCACGGGGTGGCCAGCGCGGTGAGGGTCTGCTCGACGCCCATGTCGCGCAGGGTCTCCATCGCCCGCTGGTTGGTGATGTGCGCCCGCGGCTCCTGGGACAACCGTCCGTACTTGGTGACGACGAGGACCCGGGTGCCGTAGGTGGCCAGGAACAGCGCGGCGGACGCGCCGGCGGGGCCGGTGCCCACCACCAGGACGTCGGTCTCCACGGGCACGGGTGTCTCCTCAGCTCGGCTGGTGACCGCAGTCACGGCGGGGTGGACGATCGTTGAACGCGCGACCACTGTCAAGGGAGCCGGCCCTACCCTCGGGGCGTGACCGTGCTGCCGCCCGATGTCGCGGCCGCCCGGGCCGCCGCGCACCGTGAGCGGCTGCTGCCCTGGGTGGCCCCGCACCAGGAGCGCCGCAGCCGGCGCGAGGCACACCCGGTCTGGGACTTCCTCTTCACCTACTACTCGCAGGCCCCGGCCAAGCTGCTGCGCTGGCACCCCGGCGTGGGGACGGCGGTCACCGGAGAGCTCGCCGAGGAACGACTCGGCTGGCCGCTCTACACCGGTCTCGGGGACGGCTCGGTCGGGCTCGACGTCGCCGCGTTCCGGGCCAAGCGGGGGACGGCGGCCGGCTGGACGGCGTCCCTGCTCGAGCGGACGGCGTCGCGCGCCGGCCAGTTCGGCTGTTTCGGGCTGCACGAGTGGGCGATGGTCTACCGCTCCGGGGACGACGTCCGGCACGGCGCGGTGCCCCTGCGGCTGGGGTCGGCCGGCACCGACGCCGTCGTCGAGGGGCACCGACTGCAGTGCACGCACGTCGACGCGTTCCGCTTCTTCACCTCCGACGCGGTCGGCCGCAACGCCCTGCAGCCCACCCGGGAGACCCAGGTGGAGCTGGAACAGCCGGGCTGCCTGCACGCCACGATGGACCTCTACAAGTGGGCCTACAAGCTCTCCCCCGCCGTCCCCGGCGAGCTGCTGGCCGACTGCTTCGTGCTCGCCGCCGACGTCCGCGAGCTCGACATGCGGGCCAGCCCCTACGACCTGGCCGACCGCGGCTGGGCGCCGGTGCGCATCGAGACCGCGGCCGGCAAGGCCGAGTACGCCGCCGCCCAGCAGGGTTTCGCCGCCCGTGGCGCGGCGCTGCGGGAGCGGCTGCTGGCCGTCTGCGACGCCGTCCTGGAGCCCGCCGGCGTCTGAGCCCCCTGCCTTGATCATCGGCTCAGCGGCGTGCGGGGGTGGCTCACCAGCCCGACCGATCGGGCACCGGTGACGGCGGACTCCTGCCCGGCGCTCCCCGACCCGACCCTGCAGCCCCGCCCGCGGCCGGGCCGGCGCGGGTCAGTCCAGGGTGCGCAGCCAGTCGGCGATCGCCGTCCCCAGCTCGTGCGGGGAGTCCTCGGGCACGACGTGCGACCCCGGCACGGTGACCTCGGTGAGGGCCGGCCAGCGGCGCACCAGGTGCCGGAGGCGCCCGGTGAGGATCGAGCCCGGGTCGGCGTCGAGGAACAGCTTGGGGACGTCGGAGTGCGCCAGCCACTGGCCGTAGTGGTCCACGACGTCGTGCACGTCCGGTGGGACGTGCTCGATCGGGATCTGCCGCGGCCACTCCAGGGTGGGCCACCGGTCCTCCCGCTCCAGGAAGGGTCGCCGGTACCGGTCGTGCGCCTGCGGGGTGAGCCCGCGCAGGGTCGAGGCCGGGAGGATCCGCTCGACGAAGGTGTTGCGGTCCAGCACCAGGGACTCCCCCGCGTCCGAGCGCATGCCCTGGAACACCCCCTTGGCCGCCCGCGGCCAGTCCGCCCACAGCAGCGGGCTGACGATCGCCTCGGTGAACGCGATCGCCCGCACCCGGTCGGGGTGCCGGGAGGCCCAGTCGAACCCCAGTGCCGAGCCCCAGTCGTGCAGCACCAGGGTGATCCGGTCGCCGAGCTGCAGCTCGGCCACCAGGTCCTCGAGGTAGGAGGCGTGCGTGGCGAAGGAGTAGGTGCCGCGGGCGGGATCGTCCAGCTTGTCCGACTCGCCCATGCCGATCAGGTCGGGCGCGACGCACCGCCCCTGGTCGGTCAGGTGCGGGATCACGTTGCGCCACAGGTAGGACGACGTCGGGTTGCCGTGCAGGAACAGGATCGTCTCGCCGGACCCGGTGTCGACGTAGGCCATCTCCTTGCCGCGGATGCTGACGCGGGAGCGGGGGAAGCGGTCCTCCGGAGACACGGTCATGGGGTGATCCTGCGACCGTTTCCCGGAAAGGGCGCTTTCTGGGGTCGACCCTGACGCGGCGGCAGGCAGGTGCCTCGGCGGTGTCAGGGAGGAGGGGCCGTGAGCCACACGGTGGGCGAGCCCGCGCGGCTGCAGCAGGTGCTGCTCCACCGCGGGCTCGGCGTCGAGGAGATCGGCGCCTGCCTGGGCCGGACGTACGTCGAGGACGAGCGGTCCGCCCGGTACGACGACGCGGTCGCCCCCGGTCTGGCGCAGCACCTCAGCACCGCGCCCCAGGCCGACGCCCAGCGCCGGCAGGCCTGAGGACGGCGAACCGGCGGCCGGGGACGGGGCGGGGCGGAGGCCCTGGTCCCGCCGCAGGTGAACGGCAGGTGACCGGCGGGCGAGCAGGCGCCGGCGTCACGGATCCGTGACCGCTTCTTGACCGTTCGTTCACCGCTGGTCCACCGAACGGCACCCCCCCGCTCACCGGGTGACCGGACCGTTCCACCCGACAGCGACCCGGGGGATCCCGGGCGGTCCCCGTCGGGCCTGCGAGCCCGGAACACACAATGAGGTCACTCGTGAAGCTCAGCACCACCACGCGCACCTGGGCCCTGTCCGCAGCCCTGGTCAGCACGCTGGCCCTGTCCGCCTGTGGCGCCTCGAACGAGGGCGGCGGCTCCGGCACCGCGGCCGGCAGCGACTCCGCCTCCGCCGACCTCTCCGGCGAGCTCGTCGGTGCCGGGGCCTCCAGCCAGCAGGCCGCCATGCAGGGCTGGGCCGCCGGCTTCACCTCCCTCGCCCCCGACGTGACGGTCGACTACGACCCGGTCGGCTCCGGCGGCGGTCGTGAGCAGTTCATCGACGGCGGCACCGCGTTCGCCGGTTCCGACGCCTACCTGGACGACGACGAGCTGGCCGCGGCGCAGGAGCGGTGCGGGGGCGGCGAGGTCTTCGAGCTGCCGAACTACATCTCCCCGATCGCCGTGGTCTACAACCTCGACGGCGTCGAGGACCTGAACCTCTCCCCCACCGTGCTGGCCGGGATCTTCACCGGCTCGATCACCACCTGGGACGCCGCGGAGATCGCCGCGGACAACCCGGACGCCGAGCTGCCCCCGACCGCCATCACCTCCGTGCACCGCGGTGACGACTCGGGCACCACCGAGAACTTCACCGACTACCTCGGCCAGACCGCCCCCGACGTGTGGACCGACGAGGCCGACGGCGAGTGGCCGCTGTCCGGCGGCGAGGCCGCCAACGGCACCTCGGGCGTCATCTCCGCCGTCGAGGCCGGCGCTGGCGCCATCGGCTACGCCGATGCCTCGCAGGCCGGCGATCTCGGCGTGGCCGACATCGGGGTCGGGGACGCGTTCGTCGCCCCGTCCGCCGAGGCCGCCGCTGCCGTGGTCGAGAACTCCGAGAACGTCGAGGGCCGCGGCGAGTACGACTTCGCCATCGAGGTCAACCGGCAGACCGAGGAGTCCGGCGAGTACCCGATCGTGCTGGTCAGCTACCACATCGGCTGCATCGACTACGAGGACGCCGCGCAGGGCGAGCTCGTCGAGGCCTTCATGGGCTACGTGATCAGCGAGGACGGCCAGCAGGCCGCGGCCGACGCCGCCGGCTCCGCCCCGATCTCCGACACCCTCCGCGAGGAGGGCCAGACCGCCGTCGACGCGATCAACGCCGGCTGACCCACCGCAGCGCAGAACGGCACGGCCCAGCGGCCGGGGTCCACGCACGGTCGTGGGCCCCGGCCGTCGGCGTCCCCGCCCCCGGTCACCTGGCGACGACGATGACCGAAACCGTGATCACGGTGCACCCGCGGGACGACGAGCCGGGTCAGCCGGCGGTCTGCGTGCGCGCCGACGACGGCACCGTGCACGAGGCCGGGCACGCCACGAACCCCGCCCCGCACACCGCCGGCCTCGTCCGCGACGGCCGGCCCACCATGGCCCCGGCCGACTACCTGGCTACCGGGCTACCCGCTCGACGCCTGAGCGCGCGCACCCCCGGCAGGAACCGGCCGGGAGTGACCGCCGCCGCCCGCTGAACCCGGCCTCACGGCGCCGTGAGGGGTGCCGCATCCTGTCCCGGTGAGGCAGGCGGTCGACCTGCTGCGCCGACCGTGGGTGCAGCGTGGGATCAGGGCAGCGGTGGCGGCGGGACTGGCCTGGCAGATCGCCCTGCTGCTGCCGCCGACGCTGAGCGACCACGCCTACTACGCCCCGCTCGGCGCGGTCATCGCCGTGCACCCGACGGTGGCCGACTCGGTCTCGGCGGCCTGGCGGACGGTGGCCGCGATGTTCCTGGGCTTCGGCCTGGCCGTCGGGGTCTACGAGCTGACCCGCGGGGTGCCCAACGCTCTGACCATCGCCCTCATCGTCGGGATCGCCGTGGTGGTCGAGCAGTGGCGGCTGCTGCGCGAGCAGGCCAGCTGGGTCAGCTTCGCCGCGGTCCTGATGATCACCGTGGGCACCGACGACCCGGCGTCCTACGTGCTCCGCTACGGCGGGCTGACCCTGCTCGGGGCCGCCGTCGGGGTCGCGGTGACCACGCTGCTCTTCCCGCCGATGCTGCTCACCCGGGCCGTCGAGCAGCTCGCCGTCACCCGCGCACTGCTGGCCTCCCACCTCGAGGACGTCGCCGTCGCCCTCCGGGTCGGGCAGGTGCCCAGCCCGGCCGACTGGGACCAGCGCGGTGCGGTGCTCGACGCCGCGCTGGACCGACTGCGCCGGGACGAGCAGCAGGTGGAGCGGGCCCGGCGGGCCAACCCGCGGGCGCACCGCTGGCAGGGCCGGGCCGGCAGCATCCGGGAGCAGTCCCGTGCACTGGACCGGGTCGCCGTCCTGATCGACGACCTGACCACGCTCGTGGTGGAGTTCCAGCCGCACCGCCGCGGCCTGGACCGGGTGGACGACGGCACCGGCTGGGTGCTGGCCGACGCGCTCGAGGGGCTGGCCGGTGTCGTCCGCACCCCGTACCACGACGGCGAGGACCCGGACCGACGCGACGCGGCCATCGTCGCCGCGGTGGGGGCGCTGGACCGGCTGACCCACCTGCTGCGCGCCTCGGAGATCCCCGACGACGAGGGCTTCTTCGCCCTGGGCGCGGTGACCGTCGGGGTCCGCCGGTCGCTGCAGGCGCTCGAGGCGCACGTCCGGCACCCGCAGGCGGCGTGAGCCTCAGACCCGGATGAGCAGCTCGCCGTGCAGCAGGGCGAGCCAGCCGTCGTCGGCAGCGGCCCAGCGCAGCCAGGCGGTGGCGACGTCGTCCAGCTCGGCCGGGGTGGCCAGCCCGCGGGCCACGGCCTGCTCGGCGAACGCGGACGCCGTCGCGCGGCCGGCCCACGAGGTGCCCCACCACTCGCGCTCGGCGTCGGTGGCGTAGCACCAGGCCGAGGTGGTGGCGGTGTGGTCGCGCAGCCCGGCGGCGTGCGCCCAGGAGCGCAGCCGTCGTCCGGCGTCGGGTTCGGCGTCGTTGCTGCGGGCGACCCGGGAGTAGAGCGCGAGCCAGCGGTCCAGCCCGTCGTCGGCGGGGAACCAGGTGGTGGCGGCGTAGTCGACGTCCCGCACGGCGACCACTCCCCCGGGCCGGCAGACCCGCACCATCTCGCGGAGCGCGGCGACCGGGTCGGAGAGGTGCTGCAGCACCTGGTGGGCGTGCACGACGTCCACGCTGTCGTCGGGGAGGTCCAGGGCGTAGACGTCGCCGATCGCGAAGCCGACGTCGACACCCCGGTCGGCAGCGAGCGCCCGGGCCTCGTCCAGCGGGGCCGGGGAGAGGTCCAGCCCGGTGACCCGACCGGGGGCGACCAGCCGGGCCAGGTCGACGGTGATGGTCCCGGGCCCGCAGCCGACGTCGAGCACGTCCAGCCCGGAGCGCAGGTGCGGCAGCAGGTACCCGGCGGAGTTCTCCGCGGTGCGCCACCGGTGGGACTGCAGGACGGAGTCGGCGTGCCCGTGGGTGTAGGTGTCCACGCCAGCAGGATGCACTGCTCGTCGATCGGCGGCGGCCCGGGCCGGCCGGGGTGCACGCCGTGAGGCGACGCCCTCGACCCGTCCGGGGGGAACTCGGGATTCGACGTGCCCCGGGGTGGACCCGGTGCAAGAGTCCGGGGCGTCAACCGATCAGACCGGCGGAGGAGGAGTGTGTCCGCGACCACCGACGAGGCGGCCGACGAGGTCCCCCGCACCGAGGTGGGCACCGTCGGCGACGGGGGCATCGACGCCCCCGACCACCCGGACGACCCCGACCTGCCCGAGAACCGCGGACTGCGCCCGGCCGAGGACCCGCTGGGCCCCCCGGACCTGGGCACCCGCATCCCGCTGGACCGCGAGCGGATCATCTCCGGCGCCATCGCCTTCATCGACTCCCACGGCCTGCCGGCGCTGACGATGCGGCGACTGGGCACCGCCCTGGGGGTGGAGGCGATGAGCCTCTACCGCTACGTCCCCGGCCGGGACGACCTGCTCGACGGCGTCGTCGACGCCGTGGTCGACGAGCTCTTCGCGGACGGGGACGTGTTCCTCGAGCCGCGGTTCGGCTGGCAGGACTACCTGCAGCGGCTGGCGCACGGGGTCCGGCGGATCGCCCTCGCCCACCCGGCGCTCTTCCCGCTGGTGGCCACCCGACCGCCGGCGGCGCCCTGGGTGCGGCCGCCGCTGCGCAGCCTCAAGTGGGTGGAGTCGCTGCTGCGGGCGCTGCACACCCACGGGTTCACCAGCGTGCAGGCGGTGGTCGCCTACCGGGCCTACACCAGCTTCCTGCTCGGTCACCTGCTGCTCGAGGTCGCCCAGCGGGGCATCGCGATGAACGC
>JAOPVM010000390.1 GCA_025966215.1 Klenkia sp. | reverse complement strand
ATGGCCGCCGGGGTCCCGATCCGGGCCCGGGACGCCGGCGGCCCGGTGCTGGCGGCCCAGATGCTAGCCTACCCCGGCCTGGACCCCGCCCAGTCGATGCCCTCGGTGGAGGAGAACGGCAGCGGGCTCTTCCTCGAGCGCGGGGACATGCGCACCTTCTACGACTGGTACGTGCCCGGTGACCTGGCCACCGACCCGCTCGTGGCCCCGCTCGGCAGCGACCTGACGGGGTTGCCGCCGGCCGTGGTCGCCACCGCCGAGTTCGACCCGCTGCGCGACGAGGGCGACACCTACGCCGTCGAGCTCGCCGCGGCCGGCGTCCCCGTCGTCCACCTGCCCGGCCCCGGCCTGGTGCACGGCTACTTCGGGCTCACCGAGGTCGCCCCGGCCGCCGCGGTGCGCCGGGCGGAGGTGCTCGACGTCCTCGCCGACCTGCTGGGGACGCCGGGGGCCACCCCGGACGCCGAGCCGTGGCCGACCACCGAGCCCCTCGGCGCCTGGCTGGAGCGCGGGGACGCCCGGGTCGCGGTCGACCTGCGCGGCGGCGGGCTGCGCCGGCTCGCCGTCGGCGACTGGGACGTCCTGGACGGCTACCCCACCGGCGTCGTCCCCAAGGGCCGGCGCGGCGGGCTGCTGCTGCCCTGGCCCAACCGGCTGCGGGACGGGCAGTGGAGCTGGGAGGGCGCCGACCTGCAGCTGGACACCGCCGGACCGGGTGGGCACGCGATGCACGGCCTGCTGTCCTGGCAGCCCTTCGACGTGCTGTCCCGCACCCAGGACACCGTCACCGTGGGCACCGTGCTGGAACCCCGCTCGGGCTACCCGTTCCGGCTGGCCGTGGCGCTGGACTACCGGCTGGACCCCGACCGGCTGTCGGTCACCGTCCGGGTGCGCAACGTGGGCACGCACGACGCGCCGTTCGGGGTCGGCATGCACCCCTACCTGCACGTGGGTGCCGAGGCCGACGGCGACATCGGGCTCGGGGTGCTCGACGTCCCCGCCCGCACGTCCCTGGACGTCGACGGCGGCCTGCCGACCGGGGGCCGCAGCCCGTTCGACGGCGCGGTCGGCCGGATCGCCGACACCGAGCTGGACACCCCGCTCACCGACCTGGTGCGCGACGACGACGGCTGGGCCCGGGTGCGGCTGTCCGGCCCGGCCGGGGCGTTGGAGCTCGCGGTGGACCAGCAGTGGCCGTGGCTGCAGGTCTACAGCGGCGACACCCTCCCCGCGGGGCAACGGCGGCGCAGCCTGGCCGTGGAGCCGATGACGTGCCCGCCGAACGCGCTGGCCGACGACGCCGACCTGGTGGTGCTCCCCGCCGGGGAGGCGTGGGCCGGAACCTGGACGCTCACCTGGAGGCCCGCGTGAAGGTGCTCGAGATCTGGCGCTACCCGGTCAAGTCGCTGCAGGGCGAACGACTGACCGCGGCCGAGGTCGGGGTGGAGGGCATCGTCGGCGACCGGGGCTGGGCGCTGTTCGACACCGTGACCGGCTTCGGGCTCACCGCCCGCCGGGTGCCCGACCTGCTGTTCGCCTCGGCCCGGTGGGTGGGGGACCGCCCCGAGGTGGTGCTGCCCGACGGCACGGTCACCGACGACGACGCCGTCCTCTCTGCCTGGGTCGGGCGCCCGGTGCAGCTGCGACCGGCCTCGTTCACCGGCGAGCGGCACTACGAGAACCCGGCGGACCTGGAGACCGAGTCGCGCTGGGACCCCTTCGCCGGTGCCGACGGCGCGTTCCACGACAACGCCCGCGCCCGGGTCACCCTGCTGTCCACCGGATCCACCCGCGACTGGGCGCCCCGCCGGTTCCGGGCCAACGTGCTGCTGGACGGGTCGGGGGAGGACGCGCTGGTCGGCAGCCGGGTGCG
The DNA here is from genome assembly GCA_025966215.1 of Klenkia sp. Classification (GTDB taxonomy): domain Bacteria; phylum Actinomycetota; class Actinomycetes; order Mycobacteriales; family Geodermatophilaceae; genus Klenkia. The sequence continues at coordinate 1,871 of JAOPVM010000390.1, read as the reverse complement.
GCTGGGCACCACGGTGCTCGACGTCGGCATGCACGTGGACCGCTGCGTGATGACCACCCGCCCCCAGCCCGGCGGCATCGGCCGGGACACCGGGGTGCTCAAGACCATCCACCGCGAGCTCGACGGCACGCTGTCGGTCGGCGCCGTGCCGGTCACCCCGGGCCGGATCTCCGCCGGCGACGAGCTGCGGGGACACTGAGGCCCGTGCAGACCGTCGAGCTCCGCCCCGGTGAGGACGTCATCCGGCTGGGCCAGCTGCTCAAGCTGGTCGACGCCGTCCCCACCGGTGCGCAGGTGAAGGACGTGCTGACCAGTGGCGACGTGTCGGTCAACGGCGAGGCCGAGGACCGCCGCGGCCGCCAGCTCCGCAGCGGCGACGTCGTCACCGTCGAGGGTCTGGGCGACTTCCGCATCGCGTGAGACCCACCCCAGAAAGGGCGCTCTCCCACCACGTCCAGCCGCCGATCAGGCCCGGGTGCCCGCGCAGGTGCTGGGGCGAGTCGCCGGAGGACCGCAGGAACAGGTTCTGGCCGAAGGCCTCGGTGCTGCGCAGCGTGCGGCCGTCCAGCGCGGCGGCGCCCTCGGCGAACCGACCCTGCGCGCTGTCGGTGTGCACCACGTGTCCCTCGGGCACCCGCCCCGTCCACCCGGCGCGGTTCCACGTGGAACCGGGGCAGGCCCTGTGCCACGGTGGCCGCATGGCCGTGCGTCGTGTGCTGAGGGTCCCCGGCCGGTTCGACTCCGCGGCGATCGCCGCGGAGTTCGGTGTCCCCGACGTGTTCCCCGCCGAGGTGCTGGCCGAGGCCGACCGGGTGGCGGGCGACCCCCCGGGCGGGCCGGACGACGACCGCTACGTCGACGCCACCGACCTGCCGCTGGTCACCATCGACCCGCCGGGCGCCAAGGACCTGGACCAGGCGGTGCACCTGGCCCGGGCCGGCGGCGGCTACCGGGTCAGCTACGCCATCGCCGACGTCGGCGCCTTCGTCCCGCGGGGCGGCGCGGTCGACGCCGAGGCCCGCCGCCGCGGCCAGACCCTGTACCTGCCCGACGGCCGGGTGCCGCTGCACCCGCCGCAGCTGTCCGAGGGCGCCGCCAGCCTGCTGCCCGACCAGCTCCGGCCCGCCGCGCTGTGGACGATCGACCTGGACGGCGACGGCGAGGTCACCGCGGTCGACCTGCACCGTGCCCGGGTGCGCAGCCGCGCGCAGCTGGACTACGCGAGCGTGGGGACGCAGGTGCCGCCGTCGCTGGAGCTGCTGCCCGAGATCGGCCGGCTGCTGCAGGCCCGGGCCCGGGAGCGGGGCGCGATCGAGCTCGGCACGCCGTCCCAGGAGGTCGATGTGCTGCCCGACGGCACGTGGCGGGTGGAGTTCCGCGGCCAGTCCGACGTGGAGGGCTGGAACGCGCAGATCTCGCTGCTCACCGGCCGGTGCGCGGCCCGGCTGATGCTGGGCGGTCGGGTCGGGGTGCTCCGCACGCTCCCGCCGGCGGCCGAGCGGGACGTCGCGGCGCTGCGCCGGCTGGCCCCGGGGCTGGGGGTGACCTGGCCCGAGGGCGCCGGGCCCGGCGACGTGATCGCCACGCTGGACCCGGCGCGGCCGCAGCACGCCGCGTTCCTGGACGCCGCGGCCTCGTTGCTGCGGGGCGCGGCCTACACCGCGTTCGACGGCGAGCCGCCCGCCGAGCCCGGCCACGGCGGGGTCGGTGGTCCCTACGCGCACGTGACCGCCCCGCTGCGCCGGCTGGTCGACCGGTTCGGCACCGAGGTGTGCCTGGCGCTGGCCGCGGGCGGGCGGCCCCCGGACGAGCTGCGCGCGGTGCTGCCCGAGCTGCCCGGCCTGATGGCGGCGTCGGACCGGCGGACCCGG
>JAOPVM010000388.1 GCA_025966215.1 Klenkia sp. | reverse complement strand
ACCGAGGCCCCCACGGGCGCGGCCGCCTGCCCGGCCGAGCGGGCGGCCCCCGACCCGGACCGCCCCCAGGTGGAGCTCTCCTTCGACCTGTCCGCGGACCGACGCACCGTCACCGGCACCGAGACAGTCGTCTTCACCCCCGACCTCGACGTCGCCGAGCTCGTGTTCCGGCTGGTGCCCAACGGCCCGGGCTCGGCGGAGGCCGGCTCGTCCCTGGTCGTCGACGACGTGACCGGCGACGACGTGGCCGACGGGTCCTACGAGTCGCTGGGCGCCGCCGGCCCCGGTGGGGCGTACGTCGTGGAGCTGGCCGACGAGCTGGCCGCCGGGGACAGCACCGAGGTCACGCTGTCGTTCACGCTGACCCTCGGGGAGGGCGGGTTCGACCGCGTCGGAACCGACGACGAGGTGTCCTGGTGGGCCAGCGGGGCCCCCCTGCTGGCCTGGGAGCCCGGCGTCGGGTGGTCCCGTGCGCCGTTCGTCGACCTGCTCGGGGAGACCGCCTCCAGCCCGGTGGCCGACACCCGGGTCACCGTCGAGGCCCCCTCCGAGCTGACCGTGCTGATGACCGGGGCCCAGGCCGAGCCGGCCGACGCCGGGGACGGTCGGCGGCGGTGGACGTCGGTGGAGCCGGTGGCCCGGGACGTGAGCGTCGCCGTCGGCTCGTTCAGCACCGCCACCGCCGAGGTGGACGGGGTCCGGGTGACCGCGGGCGTGCTGGCCGGTGGCCGGCAGGACCCGCAGGAGGTCGCCGACGCGACCGCCCAGGACGTCGCGGTGCTCAGCGACCGGTTCGGGCCCTTCCCGTACGCCACGCTGACCGTGCCGGTGCTGCCCGACTTCGGGGGCGGCATCGAGTACCCCAGCTCGATCCTGCTGGCCAGCCCCGCGCCGGTGGTCCTGCTGCACGAGGTGGCCCACATGTGGTTCTACGGGATGGTCGGCGACGACCAGTTCCGCGACCCGTGGCTCGACGAGGCCTTCGCCAGCTACGCCGAGTCCGTCGAGGGGGCGCTGTCCCCGGCGCAGGTCGAGCAGGCGCTGGCCGACGAGGCCCCGGTCGGCGGCACGATGGCCGACTTCCCGACCGAGGACGGCTACTTCGACACCGTCTACGGCAAGGGGGCAGCAGCGCTGGCGCAGGCCCGGGACGCATCGGGGGCCGAGGCGTTCGACGCCGCCGTCCGCTGCTACGTCGACGCCACCGCCTGGACGACGGCGACCCCGGCCGACCTCGCCGTCGCCCTGGCCGACCTGCCGGCCGCCACCCGGGTGCTGGTGGAGGCCGGCGCGTTGGACGAGGACGACCTGCCCGACTGACGCTGGGTCAGCCTGCCGTGCCGAGCAGCCGCTGCATCCGGGTGACGCCCTCGATCAGGTCGTCGTCCCCGAGGGCGTAGGACAGCCGCAGGTACCCGGGGGTGCCGAAGGCCTCACCGGGGACGACGGCGACCTCGGCCTCCTCCAGGATCAGCTCGGCCAGCTCCACGCTGGTCGCCGGCGTCCGGCCGGCGATCTCCCGGCCCAGCAGCGCCTTGACCGAGGGGTAGACGTAGAACGCGCCCTGCGGCTCGGGGCAGGCGATGCCCGGGATCTCCCGCAGCATGTCCACGATCGTGTGCCGACGACGGTCGAAGGCGACCTTCATCGTGTCGACCGCGGACAGGTCGCCGGTGAGCGCGGCGATGGCCGCGACCCGGGACACGTTTGCCACGTTCGACGTGGCGTGCGACTGCAGGTAGGTCGCGGCCATGACGACGTCGGAGGGGCCGAGGATCCAGCCGACCCGCCAACCGGTCATCGCGTAGGTCTTGGCGACCCCGTTGACGATCACGCAGCGGGACTGCAGCTCGGGGACCACGGCCGGCATCGAGGGGGCGGTGACCCCGCCGTAAGTCAGGTGCTCGTAGATCTCGTCGGTGAGCACCCACAGGCCCGACTCGTAGGCCCAGCGGCCGATCTCCTCGACCTGCTCGGGCGGGTAGACCGCGCCGGTGGGGTTGGACGGGGAGCAGAACAGCAACACCTTGGTCTTCTCGGTGCGCGCGGCCTCCAGCTGTCGCACCGAGACCAGGTAGCCCGACTGCTCGTCGGCGACGACCGGGACCGGCACGCCCCCGGCCAGCCGGATCGCCTCGGGGTAGGTGGTCCAGTACGGCGCGGGCAGCAGCACCTCGTCACCCGGGTCCAGCATGGTGGCCAGCGCCTCGTAGACGGCCTGCTTGCCGCCGTTGGTGACCAGCACGTCGGCCGGGGTGGCCTGCACGCCGGAGTCGCGCAGCGTCTTGGCGACGATCGCCTCCTTGAGCGCGGGGAGCCCGCCGGCCGGGGTGTAGCGGTGGTACTTCGGGTCCTGGGCCGCGGCGACGGCGGCGGCCACGACGTAGTCCGGGGTCGGGTAGTCCGGCTCCCCGGCGCCGAAGCCGATGACCGGCTTGCCGGCGGCCTTGAGCGCCTTGGCCTTGGCGTCCACCGCCAGCGTCGCGGACTCGGCGATCGCGCCGACCCGGCGGGAGACCCGGCGGTCGGCGGGGGAGCCGGTCGGGGTGCTCGGGGCGGCTGCGGACGACGGGGCGGACGACGGGGCGGGGACCGGGGTCGTGGGCTCGGGCGAGCCGCTCCCCGGCGCAGGCGAGGCGGTCATGGGCACCATCGTGTCAGCCCGCCCCCGACGGCGTGGTGGCTGCCGTCGCACCCGGTCCCGTACACTTCTCGTCCTGGGGTTCCTGACCCTGTCACCGGCGTGCCCCGGTCCCACCTGTGGAAGTCCTCGGGTGGCCCGACCGCGCCGTCGTCAGGCAGGTGTCCCGGTGTCCGTCCTCCCGGGGACGGCCACCTAGGGGTGTAGCTCAATTGGCAGAGCAGCGGTCTCCAAAACCGCAGGCTGCAGGTTCAAGTCCTGTCACCCCTGCTCGTGCCGTCGGCGCCACCGGCGGTGTGCACGACCCGCTCGCTGCGCGGCTCGCCGGACCGGTCACGGCCGCCCGGCCGGTCGCGGGCGGGACCACCGACGGACCACAGACGAGGCGAGGCGCAGTGAGCGACGAGGAGCCGGGCACCGAGGACGGGCGAGCACGCCGTTCCTCCGGTGACGCCGCCGACGCCACGGGCAGCACGGGCAGCAGCGCTGCCGGTGCCTCCGACGGCCCCGCCGAGGACACCACCGACGGTGGGCTGACCGACGAGCAGATCGACGCCGAGACCCCCGGGGTCGACGACGCCGCCGAGCTCGAGGCCGCCGAGGACGCCGTCGCCGCCGAGGCCGCCGAGGACGAGGACAAGGTGGTCGCCACCCCGACCCGTCGTCGCCGCGGTGCCATCACGGCCGACCACGACGAGGACGACGACACCGAGGACGCGGCCCCGGCCGCCCGGGTGCGTCGCCGCGACCGGCCCGGTGGCCGCCCGGCCAGTGAGGCCAGCACCACCCGGCC
>JAOPVM010000294.1 GCA_025966215.1 Klenkia sp. | reverse complement strand
CCGTTCCGGATCGCCTCGCTGACCAAGCCGTTCGGCGGGGTGCTGGCGCAGTCCCTGCTCGCCGACGGCACGCTCGACCCGGCTGCCGACGTGACCCGCTGGCTGCCCGAGCTCGCCGACCTGCACGTGCTGGTGCACCCCACCGCGGAGTTGGACGTGCGGGTGCCGGCGCGCGGCCCCGTCACGGTCGCCGACCTGCTGCACATGACGGCCGGGTTCGGGCTGCGGATGGACGCCTCGCCGCTGGCGCACCAGATGTGGGAGCAGCAGGTCGCCCCCGGCCCGCTGCCGCCGGGCCTGGAGCCGGACACCTGGCTCGCCCGGCTGGGTGCGCTGCCGCTGGCCGACCAGCCGGGGGAGGGGTGGCAGTACCACTCGGGCAGCGACGTGCTCGGGGTGCTCATCGCCCGGGTCGCCGGCCGCAGCGTGGGGGAGCTCCTGGTCGAGCGGGTCACCGGACCGCTGGGACTCACCGGCACCCGCTTCTGGACGCCCGCCCCGCTGCCCACGGCCTACGCCCCCGGCGAGGACGGCCTCGAGGTGCTGGACCCGCCGGACGGCGTCTGGTCCCGGCCGCCGGTGTTCCAGTCCCTGGGTGGCGGGCTGCTGAGCACCGCGGTCGACGTCGTCGGGCTGCTCGGCGCGATCGCCGACGACGCCCTGCCCGGCGTGGCCGCCGCAGACGTGCTGCGCGACCCGCTCACCGACGGCCAGCGGGTGGCTGCGCAGGCGTTCCTGGGCCCGGGCCGCACCTGGGCCGCCGGCAACCTGGAGCTGACCCTCGAGGTCACCGACCCCTGGACGACCCCCGGCCGCTTCGGTTGGACCGGCGGCACCGGCACCACCGGCTACGGCGACCCCACCCTCGACCTGGTCGCCGTGCTCCTCACCCAGCGGATGACGACCGGCCCGCACGACGGCCCCGAGGAGTTCTGGCAGGCCGCGCACGAGGCGGTCACGGGGTGAGTCGCGCCGCAGCGCTCACCAGGTGAAGGGCCCGACCTCCCTCGCCGACCGGGACGCCGTCGTGGCCAGCGGCATGGCAGACGGCGTCCGCGAGGGCCACGAGCGGCTGGAAGGAACCCCGCACCAGCTGAGTCACGGGCGGCCGGCGTGCGGGACGGCGACGGTGGTGGTCAGCAGCACGGCCTCACGGACCGGGCGGCGGGCGTGCTCCAGGAAGTCCGGTGCCGCGCACAGCAGCAGTGTCCGGCCGTCGTCCCCGCCCAGGGCGCAGGCGAAGACGCCGAGGCCCTCGGGGGCGGTGACCTGGTCGACCACCTCACCACCGGGAGCGATCCGGACGGCGCGACCGCCCACCGCGTCGGCGGCCCACAGGTGGCCCTCGGCGTCCCCGGTGCAGCCGTCGGGGGCGATCACCAGCTGGCCGAGCACCTCGTCCAGGGTCGCTCCGGTGGGCTCGGGGCCGAACTGCGCCCAGACCCGGCGGTTCGACAGCGAGCCGTCGGGGGCCAGGTCGAAGGCGGTGTACCGGTTGCCCAGGGTCTCCCAGAACAGCAGCGTGCCGCCGTAGGCGGTGATGACAATGCCGTTGGGGAACAGCAGGTCCTCGGCGACCACGGTGATCGTGCCGTCGGGGTCGACCCGCTTGAGGCTGGCCGGGCCGGGGGCACCGCCGGCCATCAGGTCGAAGCCGAAGTCACCGACGAACACGTGCCCGGCGGCATCGACGACCAGGTCGTTGAGCAGCCCGCCGCAGTACGGCGCCAGGGCCGCGTAGGTGGCCAGCTCGCTGCCGTTCCAGCGCAGCAGCCGGTGGTCGGTCATGGACACCAGCACCAGCGACCCGTCGGGCAGTCGCCCCGAGCCCGAGGGCTGGGTCGGGACCTCGAGGACCACGGTCTCCTCGCCCGCGGGGGACACCTGGAGGACCTGGCCGCGGTAGAAGTCCGACACCCACCAGTGCCCCTGGTGCCACCGCGGGCCCTCGAAGAACGAACCACCGGTGAGCAGGGTCGTGAGCGTCATGGGCCGACCTTAGGGTCGGGGTGTGACGCGCGCCTCAGCGGCCTCGTCCAGACGCCGGTGCCTGCCTCCGGCCGGCGCACGGCTGTCCCCGGCCCTCCCGGCGAGCGGCGCGCCCGGTCCACGACCCGGTGGGCGCGGCGTTCCACCGGGCGGTGGGGTGGGCCTCAGGCGGCGGTGCGCGTCCAGACGAACGACCGCACGCCGCCGGGTCGTCGCCGTCGCCACCACCGCAGGCGGTCAGGGCGAGCAGGCTGACCAGGGCACTGGGGCCACGGGCGCACCGGTGCATGCTCGCAGCGTGCGACTCGCCCACGGACCCACCGCCGCGAACGCCGGGGAGTCCCGGCGCCTGGGCCGGCCGGCGTCGGTCTGCGTGCTGCCGGAGGGCCCGCAGACCATCCCCTGCCTCAGGAGCTGACCGCGGCCGTGAGCTTGGGCAGCGTGCCCTCGATGCCCTGCCGGCTCTTCTCCGGGAAGCCCAGCCGGTCGAGCACCCAGAACACCGGCGCCGGGTAGCGGGTCGCGTCCCAGGTCTCGGTGACCCGGGTGCCGCCCTCGACCGGCTCCAGCTCGTAGCGCCACCGGTGGAGACCCACGTGCCGCCAGGCGATCAGCCGGTCCTCCTCGAACTCGACCACCCGGTTGACCACCCGGTAGCCGGCCCCCATCCGCATCGCCATCCCGAAGCGGGCGCCCAGCGACAGCCGGTCGGGCCCCGACGTCACCTGCTGCACGGTGCCCGACCCGTCGATCTCGGCGTGCCGGCGCGGGTCGGCCAGCAGGTCGAAGACCACGGACGGGGGGGCGGGGACGACGACGGTGCCGGACACGGAACGGGAGGCCATGCCGTCGACGCTACGAGCCCGCAGGTCGTTGGTGTGTGCACCTGGGAGGTCGGGGGCAGTCACCAGTGGTTCGGACATCGATCGAGGAGGACGTCATGGGGCTGTTCAGCGGACTGCTCAAGGGCAAGGCGGCCCAGAAGGCCATCCAGATGGCGCAGAAGCCGGAGAACCAGGCCAAGATCAAGAAGCTCGTGGCCGACCGGCGCAACAAGGGCGGCGGGCGGGTCTGAGTCCCGACCCCGCGTGACCGACGGCCGTCGTCCCCTCCCGGGGGCGGCGGCCGTCGGTCGTGTGCGGGAGGGTGGGGGCATGACCGTGACCCCCCGCGAACTCGAGTCCGAGGTCACCCTGGTGACCGCGGCCAACCGCATCGACTTCCTGTCCCGGCGGGATGCCGGCGTCGTGGAGAGCACCGCTCCGGCCGACGCCGACGACTTCCTCGCCGACCTGCGCAACACCGGCACGACGCTGGACCGGCACGAGGCGCTGGAGCTGCTGGCCCTGGGCGAGGTCGTGTTCCGGAAGGCGCACGACAGCCGGCACCTGGGCATGCACGCCGCGTTGCGCGAGGGGGCCACCTGGGCCGACGTCGCCACCGCGCTGGACGGGGACGCCGGGCAGGCCTGGGACGCCCACCAGCGGTGGATCGCCGACCAGACCGCGCTGCACCTGCGCTCGGGCACCGCCGGTCTGGACGACG
>JAOPVM010000281.1 GCA_025966215.1 Klenkia sp. | reverse complement strand
CGACGGGGAAGTAGCCGCCCTTGGCCCGGGTCTTGTAGCCCAGGTTGGGGCCGCCGTTCTCGCCGGTCTTCGAGCCCGAGTTCCAGGAGCCCTCGACCGCGTCGATGTGGTAGTAGCCCTCGTTGATCGAGGTGTTGTGGCGCACCGAGTCGAAGACGTAGAACTCGGCCTCGGGGCCGAAGTACGCGGTGTCGGCGATGCCGGAGCTGGCCAGGTAGGCCTCGGCCTTCTTGGCCACGTTCCGCGGGTCACGGGAGTAGGCCTCGCGCGTGATCGGGTCGTGGATGAAGAAGTTGATGTTCAGCGTCTTGTAGGTCCGGAACGGGTCCACGAAGGCGCTGTTCGGGTCGGGCAGCAACAACATGTCCGACTCGTTGATCGCCTGGAACCCACGGATGGACGAGCCGTCGAAGCCCAGTCCGTCGGTGAAGGTGTCCTCGCCGAAGGTCTCCGCGGGGATGGTGAAGTGCTGCATGACGCCGGGGAGGTCACAGAAACGGACGTCGACGAACTTGACGTCGTTGTCCTGGATGTACTTGGTGACGTCATCGGGACTGGTGAACATCGATCCTCCGAGGGTGGGCGGACGGCCGAGTCGGAAGCTACGAGCGCGGAGTTGCCCTGGGGTGTCTCGCGTGTTTCCGCGCGGTAACACCGGCCCCGGCGTGTCGGGGCCTCGGGACACCTGCCGGCTCGTACCCACGGCCGTCGAGCGACTTAGGCTTGGAGCATGGTCAGGGACGAGACACCACCCTCTCAGGGGCGGGTGCGCGGCGCCTCCCTGGGGCTGCCCGCCGAGGGACCCGGCTCGGTCGCGACGTTCGGCGTCCGGGCGGCGGCGTTCCTGGTCGACGCCGCGATCGCCGCCGTCGTCGCCGCAGCAGTCGTGCAGGGCATCCCGGGCAACTGGAGCCTGCTGTCCTTCGGCCTGATCACCGTGGTCTCGCTGGTGCTCGTCGGCCGGACGCCGGGGCAGGCGCTGCTCAAGCTGCAGCTGGCCCACCCGCGCCCGCAGGCGCGGGTGGCGTTGTGGCGGGCCGTCGTCCGCACGGGGTTGTTGATGCTGCTGGTGCCGGCACTGGTCGTGGACGGCGACAGCCGCGGCCTGCACGACCGGATCACCGCGACGGCGGTCATCCGGTCGACCTGAGGGCTACCGCCGGCGGAGCTGCCGCTGGCTGACCGACATCTGCTTGCCGCCGGGCATCGGGCCACCGGGGATCGGCATCCGGGCGCCACCCAGGGCGTTCATCCGCTTGCCCAGGCTGTTGACCTCGGCGCCGTCGAGGTTGCGGGGCAGCTTCATCACGTGCGAGCTGAGCTTCTTGAGCGGGACCTGGCCCTCGTCGTCGCCGACGGTGATGTCGTAGATCGGGGTGTCGCCGACGACCTTGGCGATCCGGCGCTTCTCCCCGGCGATGAGCGGGCGGACCCGCTGCGGGGAGCCCTCGGCGACCAGGATGATCCCGGGCCGGCCCAGCACCCGGTGCACGGCGTCCATCTGCGGGGTGCCGGCGACACCGGAGCTGACCCGCCAGTCACCGCGCATGCCCTCCAGGACCCAGGCCGCGGCACCGGGCTGGCCCTCGACCTGCCGGTAGGCCGAGCCCTGGGCGCGGCGACCGAAGACGACGAGGGCGGCGAGCAGGCCCAGCAGGATCGCGATGGGGATGAAGAGCAGCGGCGCACCGAACAGGATCGCCACCAGCTCGACCACGGCCGCGACCACCACGAAGGCGATCAGCATGATCCACGGGAGCTTGGGGTCGTTCTTGTAGGTGAGTGTGTAGGCCTGCTTGATCTGGCTGCCCTGGGTCTTCATCCGGGTCCAGCGGCCGACCTTGGGCTTGCCGTCCTTGCCGAGCTTGGGCGCCTTGCCGAGCTTGGGCGCCTTGCCGGGCGTGCCGCCGGCCTTCGTGGACCCGGTGGCGCCCTTCCCGGCCTTCGGCGGGGTGGTGGCGTCTGTGGGCTTGCTGCGTGCCATGACAGGAGGGTAAGCCCCCGGGGTGCGACCCCGGGGGCGCCTGCCTCAGACGGCGGGGGTGAGCCCGCGGGCCTCGACGGCCTGCTGGTAGAGCCGACCGGCACGGTAGGAGCTGCGCACCAGCGGCCCGGCGAGCACGCCGGGGAAGCCGATCTCCTCGGCCTGGGCGGCGAAGTCGACGAACTCCTGCGGCTTGACCCAACGGACCACCGGGTGGTGCCGCGGGCTGGGGCGCAGGTACTGGGTGATGGTCAGCAGGTCGCAACCGGCGTCGTGCAGCGCCTGCATCGTCTCGGTGACCTCGTGCGGCTCCTCGCCCATGCCCAGGATCAGGTTGGACTTGGTGACCAGTCCGGCCTCACGGGCAGCGGTGATCACGGCGAGGGAGCGGTCGAAGCGGAACCCCGGCCGGATCCGCTTGAAGATGCGCGGCACGGTCTCCACGTTGTGCGCGAGGACCTCGGGGCGGGAGGAGAAGACCTCGGCGAGCTGGTCGGGGTCGGCGTTGAAGTCGGGGATCAGCAGCTCGACCCCGCATCCGGGCACCTGCGTCTTGATCTGACGCACGGTCTCGGCGTAGAGCCAGGCGCCGCCGTCCTCGAGGTCGTCGCGGGCGACGCCGGTGATCGTGGCGTACCGCAGCGCCATCGTGGCGACGCTCTCGCCGACCCGACGGGGCTCGTCGCGGTCGAAGTCCGCGGGCTTGCCGGTGTCGATCTGGCAGAAGTCGCAGCGCCGGGTGCACTGGTCACCGCCGATGAGGAAGGTGGCCTCGCGGTCCTCCCAGCACTCGTAGATGTTGGGGCAGCCCGCGGACTCGCACACCGTGTGCAGCCCCTCGCTCTTGACCAGCGACTTCAGCCCGAGGTACTCCGGGCCGGTCTTCAGCCTGGTCTTGATCCACTCGGGCTTGCGCTCGATGGGGGTCTGGGCGTTGCGGACCTCCAGGCGCAGCAGCTTGCGACCCGCGGGGTCGATGCTCGCCGTGCTCGCCGGGGTGGCTGTCGTCGGCGCGTCGCTCATGCCTCGACGGTACTCCGGGGCGGTCCGCCCCCGGAGACGCCGAGAGGGGCGCCCCGCGTGCTGCGGGACGCCCCTGCATCGGGGTTGCGGCTGCTACGCCTGGTGCTTGCCGCCCTCGGTGTCGTCGGTGTCGTCGGCCTGCGCGCCGCCGGCCTCGCGGCCGAGCGGGGGCTTGGCCAGCGTCTCGGCCGAGGGGACGGTGTTGACCTGCGGCGGGGTCGCCGAGCCGTCGGTGGCCGAGCCGTGGTGCGTGCCGTCGCGCCAGCCCAGGTCGCTGTCCTCCGGGGTGGCGTCGCCGGGGGCGTCCTCGGCCGTGGAGACGGCGGTTCCGCCGTCGGTCTCGGTCACCCCGGTGTCGGCGGGGTTCTCGTCGGGGGCGGGGCTGGAGCTGGGGCTGCTGGGCACGGGGTCCTCCCGGTAGGCGGGGACCGGGCCGTCGCCGGTGGGCGCGGGGGTCCAGGGGTCCTTCGAGGAGGTGGAACGCCGGACCGCGGCGACCAGAGCCCCACCGACGGCGAGGGCCAGGAGCACCCAGGGCCAGCGGCGCGGCTCCTTCTCCAGGCCCACCGAGCGCTTGACCGATGTCGAGGTCCTCGACAGGTCCTTGCCTGCGGCGTTCGCGGCCTTCACCACCTTCCTGCGGCGCTTCTCGGCCTTCCTGCTGAGCTTGTCGGCCTTCTTGCTGACCGCCTTGCGGTTGCTGTCGGCGGCCTCGCGCAGGGTGGCGACCCGGGCGGCGGCCAGGTCGCGGGCGGCCTCGGCGGCTGCCGCGGCCCCGGCCCGGGACGACGTGACCTGCTCGGCCACGGCGCCGGCGCG
>JAOPVM010000255.1 GCA_025966215.1 Klenkia sp. | reverse complement strand
AGCCGGTCGCCCCGGGTGAGGCCGCCGGCGGCGAGCGCACCGGCCGCCCGTCGCTGGTCGGCGAGGCTGGCGGCGGCGGTGACGAGAGGGACGTCGGCGGTCACGCCCGCACGGTAGGCCCCGACGGCTCAGGCCACCCGCCAGCTGTCCCCCGCGCCGCGGACGACCTGGCCCTGGGCGGACAGCTTGGCCAACGTGGCCCGGGTCGACTGGGCCGCGGCCGGCCAGACCTCGCGCGGCACCTCGGCGTAGACGTGCGCGACCAGCTCCTCGACGGTCTGGGCGCCGGGCAGCAGCGCGTCGACCAGCTGCCACTCCCGGTACGCCCGGTGCGCGGCGTAGAAGTCGAGCACGGCGCCGACGTCCTCGGTGAGCTCCGGGCCGTGGCCGCAGTACAGGGCCGACGGTCCCAGGTCGTGCACCCGGCGCAGCGAGTCCAGGTAGGCCAGCACGTCGCCCTCGGGGTGGGTGACCACCGAGGTGCCCCGACCCAGCACGTGGTCCCCGACGAGCACCGCCCCGGACTCCAGCCGGAACGCCAGGTGGTCGCTGCAGTGCCCCGGGGTGCCGACGACGTCCAGCACCGTGCCGGCGAGCTCCACCCGCTCCCCGTGCTCGAGCAGCCGGCCACCGGTCCCGGCGACCTCGGGGGCCGACGCGGCCACGGTGACGCCGAACCGGGCCGCCCAGGGCAGCGCGGCCTCGGCGTGGTCGCCGTGGTGGTGGGTGACCAGCACACCCACCACCTGGGCGTCGCGGGCGGCCAGCACCTCCTCGACGGCGGCCAGGTGGGCGGCGTCGTCCGGGCCCGGGTCGACGAGCACCGCCTGCCCGCCGCCCGGCGCACCGACGACGTAGGTGTTGGTGCCGTCCAGGGTCATGGGTGAGGGGTTGGGCGCCAGCACCCGGGTGACCAGCGGTTCCAGCTCGGCGGTGCGGCTCAGCTGCCCCGGAGCGGGCAGCTCCCAGGAGCGGCGCGGGTCCACGGGGGCGGTCACCGGGGCACTGTAGTTCCGCGGATACGGTCGCGGGCATGCGTCTCCCCGTGCGCCTGCGGTGCGTCGTCCCGGCCCTGCTCGTGCTGACCGGCTGCGCGCAGAGCGAGGACGACGTGCGGAGGGACGCCTTCTGCTCCGACGTGCCCGCGCTGCTGCGTGAGGTGACTGCCGACCTGAACGCCTTCGACGGGTCCGACCCGGCGTCCGGGCCGGCGCTGGTGTCCGACGCGGTGACCCGGCTGGAGGCCGTCGACCCGCCCGCCGACGTCCGCGACGAGTGGGACCGGCTGCTCACCGCCTGGACCGGGGTCAGCGACCTCCTCGGCCAGGCCGACCTGACCGACCCCTCGGCCAACACGGCGCTGGCCCCGGAGCTGGAGGCGCTGGGCACCGAGCTCACCGAGTCCGGTGGGGCGGTCGACGACTGGGGCCAGGCCAACTGCTGAGGCGCGCCGGACGCCGTCCGTAGCCTGGCCGCATGCGTCTGTCCACCACCGTCACCTCCGGCCTGTCGGCGGCCGCCGCGCTCGTCCTGCTCACCGCCTGCGGTGGCTCGGACGTCGCGGACCCGGCCAGCAGCGGCGCCGCCGGCTCCAGCCCGGCGGAGACCACCGCCGCCGAGGCCGACGAGGAGACGGTCACCTTCTGCACCGACGCCGAGACCGTGCTCACCGAGGTCGGCCCGCAGCTGGAGACCGCCACCCCCGAGACCATCCCGTCGGTGCTGCAGCAGGTGGTCGACGGCTTCGACACCCTGGTCCCACCGGCCGCCATCGAGACCGACTTCGGCACGCTGCGCGAGGCCTACGCCACCCTGCTGGAGTCGGCGGACGCCAACGACCTGACCACCCCCGAGGGCGAGTCGGCCTTCCAGGCCGTGTTCGCCGACGTCACCTCCGAGGCGACCACGGCCGAGACCGCGGTGGGCGACTGGATCGACGCCACCTGCGCGAACGCGGACGGCTCGCCGGCCTCCTGACCGCCCCGGCCCCGGGTCCGGTGGTCCGTAGCCTGACCGCATGCGTCTCGTACCCACCCTGACCTCGGGCCTGTCCGCGGCCGCGGCCCTCGTCCTGTTGACCGCGTGCGGAGGTTCGGACTCCGGGGAAGCCGCGTCGTCGGCCAGCAGCTCGGCCGCCCCGTCCAGCAGCGCGTCCAGCGCACCGTCCGCCGAGGACGCCCCGGCCGACCCGGAGGCCGAGGCGTTCTGCACCGAGGCCCAGGAGGTCTTCACCGACCTGGAGTCCGCCGGCACGACGGGCGACCCGGCGGCCCTGCCCGCCCTGCTGGCCGAGGCGTCGGAGCGGATCTCGGCGATCGAGGCCCCCGCCGAGATCAGCGGCTCGTGGGACGAGCTGACCCAGGCCTTCGCCGGCATCGTGGCCGACACCCAGGACCTGGACCTCAGCACCCCCGAGGGCCAGGCAGCGTTCACCACCGCGCTCGGCTCGCTCCAGGGCGACGCCGCCGCGGCCCAGTCCGAGGTGCAGACCTACGTGCAGGCCAACTGCGACCTGCCCTCCGCGCCGACCTCCTGACACCGCGCGCGACTGCGGCCCGGCACCCCCTCCGAGGGGGTGCCGGGCCGCAGTCGTCTGCTCAGCAGCCGCGGATGGTCACTCCGCGCGCAGCCATCCACGGCACCGGGTTGACCTGACCGCCGTACATCACGCCACCGGGGTGCACCTCGAAGTGCAGGTGCGGGCCGGTGGACTGGCCCTTGTTGCCGACCTCGGCGATCTGCTCACCGGCCGAGACCCGCTCGCCGGCGGAGACGAAGTACCGGTTCACGTGGCCGTAGACGGTCACCGCGCCGTCGTCGCCGCGGAGGTAGACGGCCTGCCCGAAGCCGCTGGCGGCCCCGGCCCGGGCGACGACACCGGAGGTGGCGGCGTAGATCGGGGTGCCGATCGGGGCGGCGATGTCCACGCCGAAGTGCGTGGTGCCCCAGCGGCTGCCGAAGCAGCTGCTGGTCCGGCCGGCGGCCGGCAGCACGTAGCCCGAGGACCCGGCGGACACCGAGCCACCGCCCCCGCTGCTGGCCCCGCCGCCACCGCCGCCGCCACCGCCACCGCCGGACGACGGCGGCGGGGTGCTGCGGGCTGCTGCGGCC
>JAOPVM010000254.1 GCA_025966215.1 Klenkia sp. | reverse complement strand
GGGCGCGGCCGTCGAGGGTGTCCGGCGGGGGCTCGAAGTCCGCGGCGTCGACGTGCACGACGTCGGCGATGCCGTCGACCAGGAAGCTGACGGCCTCCCCGTGCAGCCGGACGACGATGACCACGGTGTCGGCGCCCTCCGGTCGGGCCGGGCGGGCCAGCCGCTCGCGCAGCTCGATCGCCGTCACCACCTGGCCACGCAGGTTGATCAAGCCGGCGACCGCGGCCGGGGCCAACGGGACCCGGGTGAGCTTCTGGGCGCGCAGCACCTCCTGGACGTGCTCGACCTCCACGCCGTACAGGTCGCCGTCCAGCCAGAAGGTGGCCAGCTGGGCGGTGGTGCCCTGGGTCAGCGTGCTCATCGTGATGCCGCCAGGAGCTCGGCGTCGGCACCGGCGGGCTGCCGGTCGAAGGCGTAGAAGGCCGGGTCGGCGGCGAGGATCGCGGCCCGGACGTCGAGCAGCTCGGTCACCCGGTCGCCGAAGACGGCCGAGCCGAGCAGGCCCAGGTCGTCGATGTCGGAGTGCGCGACGTCGGCGTCGTCGACGATGTCCAGGATCTCCTCGACCACGATGGCCACGCTGCGGCCGTGGTCGGCGTAGACGATGACCTCGAGGACGTCGCGGGCCGGGCTGTCGTAGGACGAGGCACCCAGGTGGTGGTCCAGCCGGACGATCGGCAGGATCGCGCCGCGGTACTGCACGACCTCGCGGGAGCCGACCCGTTCCACCGTGTCGGCCCGGACCTGCTCGAGCCGGGTGACGGTGTCCAGCGGGATGGCCACCCGCCGTCCTCCGCCGATGGAGGCCAGCAGCATCCGCTGCCGCTCGGCCACCGGGGCGGCGACCGCCGCGGTGGCCCGCTGTTCGGCGCGCTCGACCCCCTCGGCCCGCAGCGCCCGCCGGGCGAGGGCCTGCACGTCGAGGATGAGCGCGACGGTGCCGTCGCCCAGGACGGTCGCCCCGGAGTACAGGCCGATGGACTTCAGCTGCGCGCCGACTGCCTTCACGACGATCTCCTCGGTGTTGATGACCCGGTCGACGACCAGGCCGAAGCGGCGGCCCTCGGACCGCAGGACGGCGATGACGACGTGCCCGTCGTGCCGGTCGGACGTCAGCCCGAACACGTCGGCGAGCTGGACCAGGGGCAGCAGCTCCCCGCGCAGCCGGTACACCCGGGCCCCGCCGATCTCCTCGACCGACGCGGCGGCCTTCTCGGCGTCCAGGCTGACCAGCTCCTGCAGGCTGACCTGCGGGATCGCGTACCGGTCGCCGGCGCACTCGACGGTCAGCGCGGGGACGATCGCCAGGGTCAGCGGGATGCGCAGCCGGGTGCAGGTGCCCCGACCGGCCTCGGACTCGATCTCGATGGTGCCGCCGATGGCCTCGATGTTGGTCTTCACCACGTCCATCCCGACCCCGCGGCCGGAGACGTTGGTGACCGCGGCGGCGGTGGAGAACCCGGGCAGGAACACCAGCTGCAGCACGTCGGCCGGGCTCATCCGGGCCAGCGCGTCGGGGGTGACCAGGCCACGCTCGACGGCCGTGGACCCCACCCGGGCGGCGTCGATGCCCGCACCGTCGTCGGCGACCTCGACCACCACCTGACCGGACTCGTGCCGGGCCCGCAGGCTCAGCACCCCGGCGGCCGGCTTGCCCGCCGCGGCCCGGGCCTCGGGGGTCTCGATGCCGTGGTCGACGGAGTTGCGCACCAGGTGGGTCAGCGGGTCCTTCACCGCCTCCAGCAGGGTCTTGTCCAGCTCGGTGTCCGCGCCCTCCATCGCCAGCTGCACGGACTTCCCGCACAGCTGACCCAGGTCGCGCACGACGCGCGGCAGCTTGGACCAGATGTGGTCGATCGGCTGCATGCGCGTCTTCATCACGCCCTCCTGCAGCTCGCTGGCGATCAGGTTCAGCCGCTGCCCGGCCCGCACCAGCTCGGTGTCGGACTGCCGGGCCACGTACTGCACGATCTGGTTGCGGGTGAGCACCAGCTCCCCGACCAGCTGCATCAGCGCGTCGAGCAGGTCGACGTCGACCCGGATGGTCGAGTCGGCCACCGCGCGCCGACCCGGGGCCTCGTCGGGGTGCGCCTCCTCGACCGGCACCACCGGCGGGACGACGGCGGCGGGTGCGGGTGCGGGTCCGTCGACGGGGACGGGCTGCTCGGCCGGGACGGGCGTGGGCACGACCTGGACCTCGGCGCCGGGCTGGTCCTCCATCGCGGCGCTGATCGCGGCGACCACCGCGGCGACGTCGACCTCGCCCTCGGTGCCGCTGGTCTCGATCGAGCGGAGGATCGCCCGGACGGTGTCGACCATGGTCAGCAGCGCGTCGGTGCGGTGCGGGGTCAGCGTCAGGACGCCGTCCCGCAGCCGGGAGAGCATGCTCTCCCCGACGTGGGTGATCTCCTCCAGCTTGCTGAAGGCCAGGAAGCCGCTGGTGCCCTTGATCGTGTGGATGGTGCGGAAGACGCTGGACAGCCGGTCCCGGGAGTCCGGGTCCTGTTCCAGGGCGACCAGGTCCCGGTCGAGCTGGTCGAGGTTCTCGTGGCTCTCGACGAGGAAGTCCTCGACGATGTCGTCCAAGCCGTCCACGCTGCCTCTTCCCTGCGGTTCGGGGGAGCCCAGCTCCCGCTTCGTCGAGGGGAGTGACGGCATCGCGACGCCGCTCTCCACTCGAAACGAGAGGTGCACAGAACGGCGTCGGCACCTGCACCGGTGACCATTCCGTGGGCGTCCGGTCACCACCGGAGATCCGCCGGGCCTTCCCGGGAAAGGCCAGCTCAGCGGCACTGCTGCTGCTCGTGTCGACAGTCCGGGGACCCGGTCACCGACCCCCCGGATCGACTCGGCGACAACGGTGGGCCGACCATTCCCGGGGACGCGACACAGCTCACCCGGGACCGGTGCCGGCGACGGCGGCCGGAGGTGCCGCCGTCCGCCGTAGACTCGGGGGACCGCCAGCGACACACCGCCCGCCGCACGCACCCGGGCGCAGGACAGGAGCACCGTGAGCACCGCAGCCACCGAGGCCGCGCGCCGGCGCACCTTCGCCGTCATCAGCCACCCCGACGCCGGCAAGTCCACGCTCACCGAGGCCCTGGCCCTGCACGCCCACGTCATCGGCCGGGCCGGGGCGGTGCACGGCAAGGCCGGCCGCGGCGCCACCGTGTCGGACTGGATGGACATGGAGAAGGCCCGCGGCATCTCCATCACCTCGGCCGCGCTGCAGTTCGCCTACCGGGACGCCGTGGTCAACCTGGTGGACACCCCCGGGCACGCCGACTTCTCCGAGGACACCTACCGCGTCCTGACCGCCGTGGACGCCGCGGTGATGCTGGTCGACGCGGCCAAGGGCCTGGAGACCCAGACCATGAAGCTGTTCGCGGTCTGCCGGCACCGCGGCATCCCGATCATCACCGTGGTCAACAAGTGGGACCGCCCCGGCAACGAGGCCCTCGCCCTGATGGACGAGATCGCCGACCGCACCGGCCTGCAGCCCACCCCGCTGACCTGGCCGGTCGGCATCGCCGGGGACTTCCGCGGCGTGCTGGACCGCCGCGACGGCTCCTACCGGCACTTCACCCGCACCGCCGGTGGCGCCACCATCGCCCCCGAGCAGGTCATGACCGCCGAGGCGGCCCTGGCCCAGGAGGGCGACGCCTGGACCACGGCGGTCGAGGAGGCCGAGCTGCTCGGGGAGACCGGCGCCGACCACGACCAGGAGCTCTTCCTCGCCGGCGCCACCACCCCGGTGCTCTTCGCCTCCGCGGTGAGCAACTTCGGCGTCGCCGCCCTGCTGGACACCCTGGTCGACCTGGCCCCGCCCCCCGGTGACCGCCCCGACGCGGACGGCAAGCCGCGCGCCATCGACGACCCGTTCAGCGCCTTCGTGTTCAAGGTGCAGGCCGGCATGGACACCGGGCACCGCGACCGGCTGGCCTACATGCGGGTGTGCACCGGCGTCTTCGAGCGCGGCATGGTGGTCACCAACGCCGCCAACAACCGGCCCTTCGCCACCAAGTACGCCCAGCAGGTGTTCGGCCGCGACCGGGAGACCATCGAGACCGCCTACCCCGGCGACGTCGTCGGGCTGGTCAACGCCCAGGCCCTCGGGGTCGGCGACACCCTCTACGTCGACGCACCCGTGGTCTACCCGCCGATCACCACGTTCGCCCCCGAGCACTTCGCCGTCGCCCGGGTCGCCGACACCAGCAAGTACAAGGCCTTCCGCAAGGGGATGGACACCCTGGCCGGCGAAGGCGTCGTCCAGGTGCTGATCAGCGAACGGCGCGGGGACGGCGCACCCGTGCTCGCCGTCGTCGGACCCATGCAGTTCGAGGTCGCCCAGCACCGGATGGAGCACGAGTTCGGCGCGAAGGTGAGCCTGGAGAACCTGCCCTACTCCCTGGCCCGCGCCACCGACGCGGAGTCGGCCGAGGAGATCAGCCGGGCCCGCGGTGCGGAGGTCATGTCCCGCCCGGACGGCGAGCTGCTGGCCCTGTTCACCGACAAGTGGTCACTGCGCGCCCTGGAGCAGAACAAGCCGCACCTCACCCTCACCCCGCTCGTCGCCGCCGAGCTCAGCTAGCCCCCTCCCCCGCAGACAGCGCCCCTCCTGGGGTCGTCAGGCTGCGCGTGCCACGACCAGGGCCTGCACGCGACGCACGACGTCGTCCACGTCGTAGAGGTCTGCGTTCGCCAGCCTCAGCACCACCCACCCCGCCGCGCGCAGCCGCGCCTGTCGACCACCACGTCGACGTCGGACAGGTCGCTGCGGTGCACCCGCACCTCCCTCGGTCCCCGCCAGGTGGCGCCGCCCGGGCCCACGGCCACGACCGGGTCGACGGACCGAGCAGGGGTGCGGCGTACCGACCGACGGCCGACAGCCCTCCGACGGCGTACCCGGCAGGGAGCACGAGCGCCGCCCCCAGGCAGCGGGTGTCGTGGTCGAACAGGAGACCCGGGTGGCGTCGACCCCCTGGACCACCTGCGATGCCGATGAAGACGCCCTCGGTGAGGCGCATCTGACTGAACACGCGCACACCCGGGCGCGGCGAGGCGCAGCCGGACCGGGTTGTCCACGGGCAACGACCCCGCAGGCCCTCGACCCCCAGACAGGGCGCTTCCTGCGATGGGGGTGCCCCGGTGCGGGCGCTTGCCGTCAGAGGGGGCGGAGGGCGCGGTGCTGGTCGAGGCGGTCGGTGTAGCTGGTGGCGTTGGCGCGGATCGGGCCGACTGCGGCCTCGCCGAGCTCCTTGACCACCTTCGCCGGCACCCCGGCGACCAGCGAGCCGGGCGGGACGACGGCGTTCTCGGTGACGACGGCACCGGCGGCGACGATCGACCCGGAGCCCACGTGGGCCCCGTTCATCACCACCGCGCCCATGCCCACGAGGACGTCGTCGTCGATGCGGGCCCCGTGCAGCACCACCCGGTGGCCCACGGTGACCCGGTCGCCGAGGACGAGGGGGAAACCGGGGTCGCTGTGCAGGGTGGAGCCGTCCTGGACGTTGGAGTCGGCGCCGATCGAGATCGTCTCGGCGTCGGCCCGCACGATCGCGCCGTACCAGACCGAGGACCGCGGGCCCAGGGTCACGCTGCCCAGCACCACGGCGGTGGGGGCGACGAAGGCGGTCTCGGCCACGGTGGGGACACGGTCGCCCAGGGCGGCGATCAGGGGTGCGGTCACCACCCCTGACTACCTCACCGGCGGGTTCGCCGCGCCTTCAGCACGTCGAGGCGCTCGGCCAGCAGCTCGTCGAGGTCGGCGATCTCCCGGCGCTCCAGCAGCATCTCCCACGGGGTCTTGCTCACCCGCGGCGGTCCGGTCTTCCGGGCGCGGCCCCGGGTGGGCGGTGCCTCGCCGTCGGCCAGCACCGGGGCGAGAGGGGTGTCGGGGGTGACCACCAGGATCGAGGTCTGGCCGTGGTGGGGACAGGCCCACGCGTTCGGCGGGACCGCGTCGGCGGCGAAGGTGACCCGGACGTCGTGACCCAGGGGGCACTCGTACGTGTGGGTCATGGTCTCGGCGAGCACGGCCCCGCGCACGGACTCGAGGCTGGTGGTCCCCATCCGGGAACCACGGAGGTTGTCAGGCACGGTGAGGCCTCTCAGTCGTGACCGACCGGAGCGGGCGAAGGGCTTCGCCGGGGCAGTCGGACGTCGTCGTCCTCGACCAAGATAGCCCTCCCGGGCCCAATGCAAACGCTGTTTACGCTCGTCGCGCCTGTGACCCTGACGTCACACCGCGAGCGGTCGGCTCAGCTGAGCGGGCTGGGCACGATCCGCGGTCCGCGGCGCGGGGCCGCAGCCGCCTGCTCGCCCGCAGCACGGTGCGCCGACACGAGCTGGGAGACCCGGTTACGGGTCACCCCGGCCTCGCGGGCGACGGCGGAGGGGGCGTGGCCCGCCTCGACGGCGGCGACCAGGGTCGCCTCCCAGCGCCGCTGGGCGTCCCGGGCCGCCGACTGGGCCGCCTGACGCTCGACGTCGGCGAGCCGGATGGCGCGCACCGCGGCGTGGGTGGTCGTGTCTGAGCTGCCCGTCATGGAGCCCACGATAGGCGCTCGCACCCCGGCCCGGGGGGCCCCGGAGCCCGGAGTCGCCCGGCTCACGCCTCTCCCACCAGCCCGAACACCCTGGCACAGGCCTCCGAGCAGCCCTGCGCGCGCACCGGCCAGGCGCCGGGGGAGTCCACGGCGCGCCGCGGGAGAGGCAGTGGCCCGTCGCCCCACCCGGGCAACCCGTCTCGGCCGCGGCACCGGTGGTGACAGTCGGTGGCCGGCGGGCCCACCACGAGGCGGAGGACGTCCCCCGGA
This sequence comes from Klenkia sp., assembly GCA_025966215.1. Lineage (GTDB taxonomy): Bacteria > Actinomycetota > Actinomycetes > Mycobacteriales > Geodermatophilaceae > Klenkia. The sequence continues at coordinate 3,306 of JAOPVM010000254.1, read as the reverse complement.
CGGGCGCTCAAGTGCGGTTCCGGTCCCGTCGACATACGACTCGTGACGTTCCGCATCCCCGGTCTCCTCGCCGCACTGCTCGTGGCAGGCCTGCTGGCCCTGGCCGGCGCAGTCCCGGCCGCCGCGGCCCCGCCGACGAAGCCGGCCGAGCCCACCGGTACCTCGGCCCGGCCGGCGGCTGCCGCTCCGGCCCCGACCGGGCGGACGACGGCACTGCGCTTCGGCATCAGCGTCCCCGGCGGCCCCACCGCGTCGGCAGAGCTGGACGCCAGTGCCACCGCCGCCGGCGAGCGGCCCAGCGTCGTCCTCTCCTACGCCGACTTCACCACCGCGCCCCCGCTGGCCGGCCTGGACGCCGTGCGCGCCCGGGGCGCGGACCCGGTGGTCACCTGGGAGCCCTGGACCTGGGGCTCGGCCGACCGCACCCGGTTCTCGATGGCGAGCATCGCCGCCGGCACCCACGACGCCTACCTGCGCACCTGGGCCGACTCCCTGCGCCGCTGGGGCGGCACCGTCCACCTGCGCTTCGCCCACGAGCAGAACGGCGACTGGTACCCGTGGTCGGTCGGTGCCGGCACGACCGCGGCGGACTACACGGCCGCCTGGCGGCACGTCGCGCGGCTCTTCGACCGGGCCGGTGCCGGCAACGTCCAGTTCGTCTGGAACCCCAACGTCTCCTACCCCGGGTCGTCGCCGATGGCGGCCACCTGGCCCGGCGCCGATGCCGTCGACGTGGTCGGCCTGGACGGCTACAACTGGGGCACCTCGCAGTCCTGGAGCACCTGGCAGTCGCCGCAGACGGTGTTCGCCGGCAGCCTCGCCGAGCTGCGCGCCCTCGCCCCCGGGAAGCCGGTCGTGATCGGCGAGGTCGCCTCCGCCGAGGCCGGCGGGGACAAGGCCGCCTGGATCCGCGACCTGGTCACGTGGCTGGACGCCCAGCGCGACGTCGCGGCCGTCATCTGGTTCGACCACGCCAAGGAGACCGACTGGCGGATCGCCAGCTCCCCGGCGTCCGGGCGCGCCCTGACCACCGCGCTGGACCTCCGATCGGGGCAGCACGCATGACCACCAGCGACCTGGTCCACCACCTGGACCCCGAGCTCCTGCGTCAGCGGGCCGTCGACGCCCTGCAGCTGATCGGCACCCCGGCCGAGGAGCGCTTCGACCGGATCACCCGGATCGCCCAGCGGGTCTTCGGCGTGCCCATCGCGACGGTCACCCTGGTCGACCACGACCGGCTCTGGTTCAAGTCCTGCGCCGGGATGGACGTGCCCGAGGCGCCACGACAGGCCTCCTTCTGCGACCGCACGGTGAGCCTGGCCGAGACCCTCGTCGTCCCCGACACCTTCGAGGACCCGCGGTTCGCCGACACCCCGGCCGTCACCCATGCCCCGCACATCCGTTTCTACGCCGGCCACCCCCTGCTCGGGCCCGCCGGGCAGGTCGTGGGCACGTTCTGCCTCTTCGACGTCCGCCCCCGGCGGCTGGACACCACCCAGCTGGCGCTGCTCGAGGAACTCGGCGAGTGGGCACAGCGGGAGCTGGCGCACTCCGCGGAGATGGAGCGCGCCCAGCAGGTGCAGCGGGGCCTGCTGCCCTCCACGACCCCCGACGTCCCCGGGTGGGACGTCGACGGGCTGTGCATCCCGGCCCAGGCCATCGGCGGCGACCTCTACGACCACGAGCTGGTGCCCGGCGGGCTGGCGCTGACCGTCGCCGACGTGATGGGCAAGGGCACCGGGGCGGCCATCCTGATGGCCACCGTGCGCGCCGTGCTGCGGGGTGCCGCGCGCACCGCGGAGTCCCGACCCGGCCGCGGCGGCGAACCGCCGTGGGCGGGGGTCTCCCTCGGACGGGTGTTCGCGGCGACGAACCGCGACCTCGAGCCCGACCTCGCCCGCTCGGGCAGCTTCGTCACCGCCTTCCACGCCCGGCTGGACCCCGAGACGGGGGTGCTCCGGTACGTCGACGCCGGGCACGGCCTGTCGCTGGTGCTGCGCGCCGACGGCAGCACCGAACACCTCTCCGGCGGCGACCTCCCCCTGGGCCTGGACCGGGACGCCACCTGGACCGAGCGGCAGCTCGTGCTGCTGCCCGGGGACACCCTCGCGGTGTTCAGCGACGGCCTGTTCGACATCCTCGGCGGGACGACGGACTCCCTCGACGACCTGGCCGCCCTGGTCCGACGGGACCCCGAGCCCGCCGCCGTGGTGGCCGCCGTCCGCGAGCTCACCGCCGTCTCCGCCCCGCTGGACGACGTCACCGTGCTGGCGGTCCGCCGACGGCCCGACGCCTGATGCACCGCGGGCGGGGGGAGCGCGCGGTACCGCTGACCGGCCGGTTGGTGGTCATCCGCTCGCTGGTGCTGCTGACCGTCCTGCTGGGGCTGAACTACATCGTCTGGCGCTGGCTGTTCAGCGTGAACTGGTCGGCCTGGTGGCTGGCCGTGCCGCTGGTGGTCGCGGAGACCTACAGCCTCGTCGACTCGTTGCTGTTCGGGCTCACCATGTGGCGCTACCGGCAGCGCGGGGAGCCACCGCCGGCCCCGCCCGAGGCGACCGTCGACGTGCTGATCGCGACCTACAACGAGCCCCTGGACCTGGTCATGCGCACCGCCCGGGCCTCGCTCGCGATCACCCACCCGCACGAGACGTGGGTGCTCGACGACGGCGCCCGCCCCGAGCTGCGGGAGCTCGTCGAGGCCGAGGGGATCGGGTACATCACCCGCTCGGTGGACTGGACCGACCGGCCCCGGCACGCGAAGGCCGGCAACCTGAACAACGCGCTGCTGGCCACCGACGGGGAGTTCCTGCTCATCCTGGACGCCGACCAGGTGCCCGAGCCGACCATCCTGGACCGCACGCTCGGGTACTTCACCGACGAGCAGGTCGCGCTGGTGCAGACCCCGCAGTACTTCGCCAACGTGCCCGAGAACGACCCGCTGGGCAGCCAGGCACCGCTGTTCTACGGGCCGATCCAGCAGGGCAAGGACGGCTGGAACTCGGCGTTCTTCTGCGGCTCCAACGCGGTGCTGCGCCGCGAGGCGCTCATGCAGCTCGGGGTCACCCGCTACGTCACCGAGCTCGAGGTCAGCCTGGACCGCAGCCTGCGCACCTCCGGCGCGGTGCTCGAGCGGGCCCGGGCGACCGTGGACCCCGAGCAGGAGGTGGTGGCCCGGGCGCTGGGCTACGTGGCGTTCTCGCTGCGCCAGGCCCGCAACGAGCTCGCCCTGGGCCGGGCCATCGCCGACGTCACGTGGTCCTTCCAGCAGCGGGTGGACGCCGCCGCGGCCGAGGTGGTCGCCGC
>JAOPVM010000247.1 GCA_025966215.1 Klenkia sp. | reverse complement strand
CCGGCGACCAGCGGCACCTCCGGGCCGATGACGACCAGGTCGGCGCGCCACTCGGTGGCCAGCGCCGCCACCGCCACCGGGTCCGCGGCATCGACCGGGAACGGCTGGGCGATCACCACCGTGCCGGCGTTGCCCGGCGCACAGGCCAGCGCCGTCACCGCGGGGTCGTGGTCGAGGGCGACACAGAGGGCGTGCTCACGAGCACCGGAACCGATCACGAGCACGCGCATGGCGGGAAACCTACCGGGGCGCCTCCAGCCCGCGAGGTCGGTCACACCCGGGCTGCTGCGCCGCAGGCCAGCCGGCCGTCCGCGCGATGGCCAGGCGACTGCCAGGTTCCGTTCGCCGGCTGGACACCCGGCCGCGGTGTCCTGGGAGCCATGGACGAGACCGACCTGCGGGTCGCTCCTGCCGCCGCCCCCTCGCGGGTCACCCTCCGCCGACCCCTCGTGGTCGGGCACCGGGGCGCCCCCGCGCACCGACCCGAGCACACCTGGTCGGGGTACTCCCTGGCCCTGGACCTGGGCGCCGACCTCATCGAGCCCGACGTCGTGGCCACCCGCGACGGGGCCCTCGTCGTCCGGCACGAGAACGAGCTGTCACTGAGCACCGACATCGCCGGGCACCCCGAGTTCGCCGACCGGCGGCGTACCCAGGAGGTCGCCGGGGAGCTGGTCACCGGCTGGTTTGCCGAGGACCTGACGCTGGCCGAGGTCCGCACCCTGCGCGCCACCGAACGCTGGCCGCAGCTGCGCCCGGGCAACACCCGGTTCGCCGGACGCGAGCCGGTGCTCACCCTCACCGAGGTGGTCGCGCTGGCCACCTCCCGCGGCGCCCGGGTGCAGGCCGAGCTGAAGAACCCCACCTGGTCGACCTCGATCGGGCTGCCGCTGGCCGAGCTGGTGACCGCCGAGGTCACCGCGTCGGGTGCGCTGGACGACGTGGTGCTGCAGAGCTTCGACGCCGCCGGCGTGCGCGAGCTGCGCGCCCGGCTCGGCGCCGCGGCCACGCTGGTGCAGCTGGTCGGGAGCGAGACCACGTACGACGGGATGGTCACCCCGGCCGGGCTGCGCGAGATCAGCACCTACGCCGACGGCATCGGCCCCAGCACCACACGCATCCTGCTGCGCGACGCCGACCAGACCATGGTGGGCGTCTCCGACCTGGTCGCCCAGTCCCACCGCGCCGGGCTGACCGTCGTCCCCTACACGGTGCGGGCGGAGAACACCTTCCTGCCCCGGCACCTGCGCCGCGGCACCGACCCGGCCGCCCGCGGCGACGTCCACGCCGAGGCCCGCCTGATGCTGGACCTGGGCGTGGACGGCGTGATCACCGACAGCCCGGAGGTCGCCGTCCGCGAGCGCGCCGAGCTCGAGGCCCCCGCCCTCGCCCCGGTCCGCCCCCGCCCCTGACGCGCCCCAGCTTCGATCAGGTGACCTGATCGAAGACTGGCCGCCCTCACCAGCGTTGATGAGGGCGGCCAGACGTGGATCAGGAGACCTGATCCACGCTGCCGGGGTGTCAGTCGAGCAGGTCGTGGATCAGCACGTTCTCGTCGCGGCCGGGGCCGACGCCGATGACGCTGATCCGGGCACCGGAGAGCTCCTCGAGGCGCTGGACGTAGGCCTGCGCGTTGGCGGGGAGCTCGTCGAAGGTGCGGCAGTGCGTGATGTCCTCGAACCAGCCCGGCATCTCCTCGTACACCGGGGTGGCGTGGTGGAAGTCGGTCTGGGTCATCGGCATCTCGTCGTGCCGGACGCCGTCGACGTCGTAGGCCACGCAGATCGGCACGGTCTCCAGGCCGGAGAGCACGTCGAGCTTGGTGAGGAAGAAGTCGGTGATGCCGTTGACCCGGCTGGCGTACCGGGCGATGACGGCGTCGAACCAGCCGCAGCGCCGGTCACGGCCGGTGGTCACGCCCACCTCCCCGCCCTGCTTGCGCAGGTACTCCCCGAAGCTGTCGAACAGCTCCGTCGGGAACGGGCCCGAGCCGACGCGGGTCGTGTAGGCCTTCAGGATCCCGACGACCCGCGTGATGCGGGTGGGGCCGATGCCCGAGCCGGCCGAGGCGCCACCGGCGGTCGGGGACGACGAGGTGACGAACGGGTAGGTGCCGTGGTCGACGTCCAGCAGGGTGCCCTGCGAGCCCTCCAGCAGCACCCACTCCCCGGCGTCGATCGCGGTGCCCAGCAGCAGGCGGGTGTCGGCGATCCGGTGCTTGAGGACCTCCGCGTACCCGGCGTACTCCTCGACGACCTCGTCGACGTCGATGGCCTTGCGGTTGTAGACCTTGACCAGGATCTGGTTCTTCTCCCGGAGCACCGCCTCGAGCTTGTCGCGCAGGATGCCGAGGTCGAGCAGGTCCTGGGCGCGGATGCCGACGCGGGCGACCTTGTCGCCGTACGCCGGGCCGATCCCGCGGCCGGTGGTGCCGATCTTGGCCTTGCCGAGGAAGCGCTCGGTGACCCGGTCCAGGGCCCGGTGGTGCGGCATGATCAGGTGCGCGTCGCTGGAGATGACCAGCCGCGAGGTGTCCACCCCGCGCTCCTCCAGGCCGGCCAGCTCGCCGATCAGCACCTCGGGGTCGACGACGACGCCGTTGCCGATCACCGGCGTGCAACCCGGGGTCAGGATCCCCGAGGGGATGAGGTGGAGGGCGTACTTCTCGCCGTCCGGGGTGATCACGGTGTGCCCGGCGTTGTTCCCGCCCTGGTAGCGGACGACGTAGGGGACGCGGCCGCCGAGGATGTCGGTGGCCTTCCCCTTGCCCTCGTCGCCCCACTGGGCACCGATCAGCACGACAGCCGGCATCGGGTGGATCTCCTCAGGTGGTCTGGACCCCGGCGACGACCGGCTGGCAGGTGGCAGGGTATCGCTGTGCCCGTCGTCCCGTTCGACCTGCGCGGTCTCGCCCCCGGTCAGGGGCCCTCGCGCCGACACGTCGCGTCCGTGGTCGACGCCGCGTCCGGCCCCGACACGACCCTCGCCGTCCAGGGCCGGGTGCAGGCGCTGTCCGCCGTCCTCGCCCGGCTCTGGAAGACCGACCGGCTGCCCGACGTGGCGGTCGCGTGGGAACCGGTGGACGGCGACCGCGACTGCGCCGGCCTGGCCCGCGACCTGGGCCTGGGCACCGGGGAGACGCGCGAGCTGTCCCTGGTGCGCGACGACCACGGCGGGGTGCTGCTGCACCACGGCCGGGTCGAGTCCGCCGGCGAGCCGCGCCGGGCGCTGGCCCGCCGGTTCGGCGCGCAGGCCCACCACGACAGCACGAAGGTCGCCGACGGCCCGATCACCCGGATCGAGGTGCGGCCGCGCTGGGACGTCGCCGACCAGATCAGCGTCGGCGTGGTCACCGTGCCGCTGCGTCCGCTCCGGCGGAGCACCGGGCGGGCCGTGCAGATCGCGTCCGACCCGGCCCGGGTGGTGCGCGACGGGGTGCCGCTGGACCGCGACGTCGTCCGCTGGACCTGGTACGCCGACGACCGGGTGCGCTGGCGGCTGCGTCCCTAACGCCCGGGCGCCACCACCGGGACGACGGGCGTGGCGTGGGTGGCTCCCGCGGCCCGCAGTGCGGCCCGTCCCGGCCCGGCGACGATCACCATCAGCAGCAGCCCGACGGCAGCGAGCACCAGGATCGGCACCCCGCCGCGCAGCGCGTCCCCGCTGGCCAGCGCCAGCACCGTGGGGACGACGAAGCCGGCGTACACCGGCAGGTAGAACGCGCTCAGCAGCGCACCGCGTCGGTCCGCCGGCGCCACCCGGTCGCAGACCGCGACGCCCGACGTCATCCCCAGCCCCTCCCCCAGCCCGATGAGCAGGCAGGCCGGCAGCACCCACGGCCACCCGCCGGGCTGGACGGCGAGGTACCCCAGCGCGCAGCCCACCGCCGCGAGCAGCGCCGCCAGCGGGCCGGCCACCACCGGGCCCAGCCGGGTGGCCAGCGGGGTGACCAGCGCGGCGCTGCCCTGCACCAGCAACGCCGACACCCCGACGAGGGCGAACACCGCGTTGAAGCCGGCCCCGGCGACCAGCAGCGGGAACACCGTCAGCGACAACACCGCGTAGGTGTAGACGGTCAGCCCGACCGGGACCAGGTAGGCCCAGAACGCCCGGCGGGCCACCCGCGGGACGCCGAGGGCCAACCGGCCGGGACGGCGCTCGAGCATCGTCTCGGGCACCCCGCGCAGCGCGAACACCGCGACGAGCAGCAGCGCCGCCGACGGCACGAGCGCCACCAGCTGGGGCGCCGGCCCCCACTGCACCAGCAGACCGGCCACCAGTGGGCCCGCGGCGAACCCGGTCGCCATGGCCGCGCTCGCGACCGCCGCGGCCCGGCGCACCCGCCCCGGCCCCTCGTGGTCGTCCGAGGCCGACAGCTCGCGCAGCCAGACGGTGCCCACGGTGAAGACCGCGCCGCTGGCGAGGCCCTGGGCCACCCGGCCGACCACCAGCAGCGGCACCCCGCCGACGTCGGCAGCGATGAGCACCAGGGTGCAGACCAGCGCGGCGACCACCCCGCCGACCACCACCCGTCGGCGTCCGTCCCGGTCCGAGAGCGGGCCGGCCAGCAGCAGCGAGGGCACCAGACCGACGGCGTAGGCGGCGAAGAACAGGGTCAGCGTCAGTGCGCCCAGGTCGAGCACGTCGGCGTACCGCAACAGCAGCGGGGACGGCGACTGGGTGCTCACCGCCGTCGCGAACAGGGCGAGGAGCAACCGGCGACGTTGCCGGGAGGGGGCCATCTGCGCACCGTAGGGGGTGCACGGCCCGGGACACCCCCCGTCGTGGACACTGGGGCACACCACCTGCGCCGAGGAGGACCCGCTGCCGTCCACCCGACCGCAGGCGCGCGCGTGAGCACCGCCCCGCTGCCGTTCACCGCCCGGCCGGCTCCCCCGCCTCGGTCTCCCGGACGGCGTCTGCTCGACCGCGCCCTGGCCCGACCGAGCCTGGCCTCCCTGGTCGCGACGGTCGCCGTCGTCGTCTTCTTCGCCCTGCAGGCGCCACAGCTGTTGAGCACCGGCGGCGTCGCCACCGTGCTCGACGTCGCGGCCCTGCTCGGCATCGGGGGGGTCGCGGTGGCGATGCTGCTGATCGCCGGCCAGTTCGACCTCTCCGTGGGCGTGGTGGCCACCGGCAGCAGCCTGGTGACGGCGCTGCTGGTCAGCCAGGCCGGCTGGGGGCTGTGGCCGGCGCTGGGGGTGTCGCTGGCCGCCGCGCTGCTCACCGGGCTGGTCAACGGCCTGCTCGTGGTCAGCACCGGGCTGCCCAGCTTCCTGGTCACGCTCGCCACGTTCCTGGTGCTGCAGGGCACCTCGATCGCGGTCACCGAGGCCGTCGCCGGCTCCGGGCAGATCAGCGGACTCTCCTCCGCAGCCGGGTGGGAGTCGGTGCGCGCGGTCTTCGGGGTGACCGTGCAGCTGGGCGAGGGACGCTTCCGGGTCTCGTTGCTGTGGTGGCTGGGCGTGACGCTGCTGGCCAGCTGGGTGCTCTGGCGCACCCGGTTCGGCAACGCGGTGCTCGGGTCCGGCGGCGCCCCCCGGCCGGCCCGTGAGCTCGGCGTCCCGGTCACCCGGACGACGGTGCTGCTCTTCCTGGGCACGGCGGCCGCGGGCTGGCTGATCGGCACCCTGGGTCTGGTGCGGCTCAGCGGCGTGCAGGTCGATCCCGTGCTGGGCGCGGAGATCGAGTACGTCGTCGTCGCGGTGATCGGCGGTTGCCTGCTCACCGGGGGCTACGGCTCGGCGGTCGGTGCCTCGATCGGGGCGCTGCTCTACGCCGTGGCCCGCGAGGGGATCGTGCTGGCCGGCTGGGACCCGCGCTGGTTCCAGGCCTTCCTCGGGGTGCTGCTGCTGCTCGCGCTGCTGGCCAACGGCGTGGTCCGGCGTCGGCTGCTGGCGGTGCCACGGTCGTGACCGGCTCCCAGCCCCCGCTCCCGTTCGAGGAGTCCTTCCCCGGCGACCGGTCGACCGACGCCGTCTCCGGCGACCCCACCGCTCCCCCTGCGGGCACGCCGGTGCTGGAGCTCAAGGGGCTCAGCGTCCGGTACGGCAACGTGCCCGCACTGGCCCGGGTGTCGGCCCGACTGCGCGCCGGGGAGGTCACCTGCGTGCTCGGGGAGAACGGCGCCGGGAAGTCGACGCTGGTGCAGGTGCTGTCGGGGGTGCGCCGGCACGACGAGGGCCAGATGCTCCTCGACGGCACCGCGGTTCGCTTCCGGTCGCCCCGGCAGGCCCGCGCGCGCGGGATCGCCACCGTCTGGCAGGACCTCGCCGTCGCCCCGCTGCTGAGCGTGTGGCGCAACTTCTTCCTCGGCTGCGAGCCCACCCGCGGGGTCTGGCCGCTGCGCCGGCTGGACCGCGAGGGCGCCCGGGAGACCACGGTGCGGGCGATGGCCCGGGTCGGGGTGACCGACATCGACCCCGACCGCCCGGCCAGCGCGTTGCAGGCCGGTGAGCGGCACAGCCTGGCCATCGCGCGTGCCCTGCACTTCGGCGCCCGGGTGCTGGTGGTCGACGAGTCCTCGGCGCCGCTGACGGTCAGCCAGCACGCGCTGGTGCTCCAGTCGGTCAGCGCCGCCCGCGACCAGGGCCTGGCCGTCGTCCTCGTCACCCACAACACCCAGTACGCGCACCTCGTCGGTGACCGTTTCCTGCTGCTCGCCGGCGGGGCGGTGGCCGGCAACCTCACCCGGGACGACGTCGACGTCGACGACCTCACCCGCCTGGTCGCCGGCGGTGACGACCTCACGACGCTGGTCAGCGTCCTGCGCGCCGCCCACCCCGAACTCCGCTGACCCCGCCGTCGCCGTCCCTGGCTCGCGTTCGGCCTCATCCGGCGCGGGGACGACGGCGGCGCTGCTCGGCCGCCCGGAAGAGCGGCGGCCCCACCGGCACCTGGGCCGGCAGCGAGACCAGCCGATCGTGGACCTGCGGCCAGCTGCGCGCTGACGCTCCGCCCAGTGCGCCTGCTCGGTCGTCCGCCCACCCCAGGGGTGGCGGTACTCGATCGGCCCGTCGCAGGCCATCACCCCGCGCTGGCGCCGCCACGACCCGTCGGCCTCCCAGGAGACGCTGTCCGCGCTGAGGACCACCTGGAGCTGCGGGATCTCGATCGAGGACCCGTGCAGCCGCAGTCGCGTCGGGGTCTCGAGTGGGAGGGTGCTCCGTCGCAGGCCAGCTCGGGTGCGTGCAGGTCACGGGTGCAGACGACGCCGTGCTGTCGCTGGGCCGCCGGCCGGAGGAAGGGGTGCCACCCGTCCACCGTGCCGACCCGACAGGCCCCGTGGACGCCGTCCCCGACCTCTGTGGACGACACAGCCGGTCACCCCGCAGGGACCCGGTCACCGTGTGCGGTGCCAGATCCCTGCGGGGTGACCAGCTGCGGTCGGGCGGGGCGGAGCGGGTGGAACGGGTCAGGCGGCGAGGCTGGGGTCGCAGTCGCGCAGGAGCTCGGTGAGGCGCTGGGTCTCCGCGGTCTCGCCGATC
>JAOPVM010000228.1 GCA_025966215.1 Klenkia sp. | reverse complement strand
GGCACTGGGGGCTGGCCGGGGCGGCCGGTCTGCTGGTGCACCGGCGGGGCGCGGACGGCGTGGAGCTGCTGCTGCAGCACCGGGTGGAGTGGAGCCACCACGGTGGCACCTGGGGCACCCCCGGTGGGGCGCTGCACCCGGACGAGTCCGCGGTGGACGGCGCCCTGCGCGAGGCGGGCGAGGAGCTCGGTCTGCGGGCCGCGGCGCTGCTCCTGGGCGCGCAGAGCGTCGACGACCACGGCGGCTGGAGGTACACCACGGTGCTGGCCACCCCGGTCGGTGACCTGGAACCCGCGGACCTCACGCTCAACGACGAGAGCGTCGGCGTGGCCTGGCTGTCGCCCACCGACCTCGGGGTCCCGCTGCACCCGGGCCTGGCCGCGTCGCTGCCGACCCTGCTCCCGCTGCTCGGCTGACCCGTCCGGCTGCACCACGCCGCACCACGCCGCACCGCTGCTCTCGGGGGTCGGCCGGCTGGTGGTCGGGCCCGGCCGCGGGTCACCGGGCACACCGTGGGCTGGTCGATGGCTGGTCGATGGCTGGTCGATGGCTGGTCGATGGCCTGGCCGGTGGCTCCCGGCCACCGAGGTCACCCCGGCGCGACGGTGACCGCGGCCATCCGGTGGTCCCCGAGGGGCAGCCGGGTGACGACGGGGTCGGTGCCGGTGAGCCCGCCCAGGGACAGCAGGTGGTCGAACTGCACCTTGGGGTCCGGGGCGGGCCAGGTGCGTCCGCTGACCAGCCGTCGCCCCCCGGTGACCACCGAGGGCAGCGATCCGCCCAGGTTCAGGTCGCCGGCGACGAGCACCGGTCCGGGCAGCGTCCGGGTCCAGCGGTGCAGCCGGCGCAGCTGGCGGGCCGCGGAGGGGGCGGAGAAGGACAGGTGCGTGCCGACGACGGTCAGCCCGTCCAACTCGGCGGCGATGGCGGCGCGGGGCTCGTCCGGGAACCACCACAGCCGGCGGTCCCCGGTGCGCGGGTCGGGCGCGACCAGCGGCAGCTTGAGCGGGCCGGCGCGCAGACCCAGGACGTGCCAGCGGCGCACCGGCAGGCGGCTGAGCAGCGCGACGCCGTAGTGCGGTCCGGTGACGGCGTCGTCGGGCCCGTGCAGGACGCCCTCCAGCGCCGTCCAGGAGGCGAACGGGTCCGGCGTGCCGGCCAGGGTGGGGGCGAAGCGCCAGTCGGTGGCACCCACCGCCTCGGCGACCGCGCCCGGCTGGTGCACCCGGTGCGAGCGCCGCTGCTCGACGTCCACCTCCTGCACCGCGAGGACGTCGACGTCCAGGCCGGCGAGCGCGGCCAGCAGGCCGGCCCGGGAGGCCGACGCGCCGTCGTCCCCCCGCCCGGAGGCCAGGTTCAGGGTGCCCACGCGCATGCGACCACCCTGCGGGTCCTGGGCCGGGCCCGCTCGGGCTACGGTCGCCGGGTGAGTGCACTCGAGGGCGTCTCCGAGACGTTCGACCCCACCGCCTGGCAGTCCGTCGAGGGCTTCGAGGGCCTGACCGACCTGACCTACCACCGCGCGGTGGACGCCGGGGTCGTGCGGGTGGCCTTCGACCGCCCCGAGGTGCGCAACGCCTTCCGGCCGCAGACGGTCGACCAGCTGCTCCAGGTCATGGAGCACGCCCGGCTGGCCACCGACGTCGGCTGCGTGCTGCTGACCGGCAACGGGCCCAGCGCGAAGGACGGCGGCTGGGCCTTCTGCTCCGGTGGCGACCAGCGGGTGCGCGGGAGGTACGGCTACGAGGCCGGCGCCGGGGTGAGCGGGCGGCTGCACATCCTGGAGGTGCAGCGGATGATCCGCTTCATGCCCAAGGTGGTCGTCGCCGTCGTCCCGGGCTGGGCGGCCGGCGGGGGGCACAGCCTGCACGTGGTCAGCGACCTGACCCTGGCCAGTGCCGAGCACGCCCGGTTCAAGCAGACCGACGCCGACGTCGGCAGCTTCGACGGCGGGTTCGGCTCGGCGTACCTGGCCCGTCAGGTCGGGCAGAAGTTCGCCCGGGAGATCTTCTTCCTGGGCGAGGAGTACTCCGCGGCCGACGCGCACCGGATGGGCATGGTCAACGCCGTCGTCCCGCACGCCGAGCTGGAGGCCACCGCCCTGGACTGGGGCCGGCGGATCGTGGCCAAGAGCCCGACCGCGCAGCGGATGCTCAAGTACTCCTTCAACGCCATCGACGACGGGCTCGTCGGGCAGCAGCTGTTCGCCGGGGAGACCACCCGGCTGGCCTACATGGCCGAGGAGGCCGTCGAGGGGCGGGACTCCTTCCTGGAGAAGCGGCCGGCGGACTTCAGCCGGTTCCCCTGGCACGTCTGAGGAGGCGCACGTGATCGTCGAGGTGTTGGGTCCGGACGACGTCCGGGTGGTCGACGTGGACGACCTCACGAGGTTGCACCTGGCGCTGGGGGTGGTCGACGCCGCGGAGGCTGACGCGGCGCTGCGGGCCGCCGGGCTGGGCCGGATGGACGGGCCGGACGACGCGGTGCTCGACACCGCCGGGCTGCGGACCGCTGCGCAGGCGCAGACCCGGGACGCGGGGTGGGCGGGAGCCTGGGCGGGGATGCTCGGCTACGCCGAGCAGCACGGCTGGGTGGTCGAGGGCGGCGCCGGGATCCGGGTCCACGTGGAGTCCGCAGCGGGCTGATCGGGACGGCTGAACGGGGCGGGTCGAACACGCTGAGAAACAGTTTCGTTACCCAACGTGATGCCGGACTGACGATGTAAGGGACACGCCGGATTGCGTTCCGTCGGTCGTTGTGGTGACTCCAGTCCTGGAGGCACCATGGGCCCGTGACCACCGCCGACGACGCTCCTGCACCGACCCTGGTGCGTTCCCCGGGACGGCCGCTGAGCCCCGAGCTGAGCGACCAGCTGACCTCGGTGGCGGTCGACATCCTGGCCGACGAGGGCTGGGGACGGCTCAACAGCGACCGGGTCGCCGCCCGGGCCCGCGCCGGCAAGGCCGGCATCTACCGGCGCTGGCCCACCATGTCCGCGCTGGCCCGGCACGCCGTCACCGGCTTCCAGCTGGTCCGCACCCCCGGGGACTCGGGCTCGCTGCGCGGCGACCTCACCGAGCTGCTGGGCCCCTGGACCCGTCCGTTGAACCGTGAGGAGCGCGCCGTGGCCAGCCTGGTCGGTGCCGCCCGGCACGACCCCGAGCTGCGCGCCGGGCTCGACGCGGCGGTCGTCCAGCCGCTGGCGGCGGTGCTCGCCGAGATCACCGACCGCTCGGCCGACCGGGGCGTCGTCGTCCCGGAGAACCGGCGGGCACTGCTGGGCACGCTGGTCCAGGCCCTGTGGTGGGAGCGCTGCACGGCCTTCGCGGTGCCGCTGACCGCTGCCCAGGTCGACGAGCTGGTGGCCGAGGTGCTGTTGCCCGTCGTCGAGCCGGCGCCGGCGCTCTCCGCCTGACCCGGCGCTGCGCGGCCGGTCCCACCGCACCGAGACGCTCGTCAGCGGCGGGTCTCGACGCCCGTCCAGTCCCCGACCACCGCAGCCGACCAGGAGCGGACCAGCGCCGGCAGGTCCACGACGTCGAGGTCGGCGGCGACGTCGGCGACCGTCGTCGTCCACTGCTCGGGCCGGACGGCGGGCCCCGCCGGTCCCGTGCCCGCCACCTCCTGCAGCCGGGTCAGCGCCGCCACGTCGTCCCCGAGCGGGTGCTGGGCGTCGTAGGTGGCCTCGGCCAGTTCCAGCACGCCGGCGGCCCGCAGGTCGCTGGGTGCCTCGTCGCGCAGCCCGCGCACGGTGACGTCGAAGAGCCGGGTGCAGGCGGGGGAGGCGCCGTCGTGCCGGACCTCGAGACCGGGGACGGCGGCCAGCACGGCGCCGCAACCGGGGCAGCGCGAGACCATGCCCGAGGGCTCGGGCAGCGCCGGAGGGCCGGCATCCGGCGGCGGTTCAGACGGCACCCGGCGATCCTGCCGCACGCACCTCCGGCCCGCGCGCCGCCGGGGGGAGACTGTGCGGCATGTCGCTGACCACCGGCCCCGGGCCGCTCGCGCACGCCAACCGTGGGCGGTTCAACGTCGACCTGTCCGGCGCCCCGGCCCACCTGCTCTACCTGCACGGCGTCCCGCAGCGGGTGCGTGGTGTCCTGGCCGGTCGGACCGTCGTGGACACCGAGCGGGCGGTGCTGCTGCACGAGAGCGCCCTGCTGCCCCAGTGGTACGTCCCGCGCGAGGACGTCCGGTTCGACCTGCTCACCCCGACCGCCACCAGCACGCACTGCCCGTTCAAGGGCGACGCCGTCTACTGGTCGCTGACCGTCGGCGACCGGGTCGTGGAGGACGCCGTCTGGGGCTACCCGGAGCCGGTGGAGGGCGTCCCCGAGCTCGCCGGGCTGGTCGCCTTCTCCTTCGGGAAGCTGGACGCCTGGTACGAGGAGGACGAGCTGGTCCTCGGCGGCCACCCCCGCGACCCCTTCCACCGGGTCGACACCCGGCGCAGCAGCCGCGCGGTCACCGTCACCGTCGGCGGGACGGTCGTCGCCGAGACCGACCGGGCCCTCGCGCTGTACGAGACCGGCCTGCCCACCCGCTGGTACCTGCCCCGCGAGTCGGTCGACCCGACCCTGCTCACGGCCTCGGACACCCGCAGCGAGTGCCCCTACAAGGGCGTCGCGAGCTACGCGCACCTCACCGTCGACGGCGCCCGGCGCGAGGACCTGCTGTGGTCCTACGTGGCGGCCTTCCCCGAGGCCCAGGCCGTGGCCGGGTACTGGGGTGTCGACGACTCCGCCGACGACGTCGAGGTGCGGGTCGGGTGAGGAGGCCCCTGCTGCTGGCCGGCGCGCTGCTGCTCGCCGGGTGTGGCGGCCCGCCGGCGGCGTCGACGATCAGCGCGGCCCTGCAGGAGGACGGTGCCCCGGTCGCGCTGGCCGACTGCTTCGCCGCGGGCCTGCTGGACGCCGACGTCTCCGGCAGCACGCTGGACACCTTCGCCGAGCAGGGCGCGGTGGACGACGAGGGCGCCGACGTGGAGCTCGACGTCGAGGACCTGGCCGTGGCCGACGCGCTGCTGGTCGACTGCGCGCAGCGGACGACGTCGGGCCCCTGAGCGGTCAGCCGACGGCGGCGAACCGCTCGACGTAGTCGGCCACGGTCACCATCGGCGGCCGCTGGTCCACCGCGACCGGGATGCTGGTGGGCACGAAGCCCTCGCCGTCGTGGGCGAACTGGGTGAGCAGCCCACCGGGTGCCCAGCGGTGCCGGTTGCCGCGCTGGGCGCGGGTCAGCACGGTGGACAGGATCTGGCCGGCCATCGCGCCGAGCGCCTCGTCGGTCTGGTGCGAGTGCACCCGGGTGCCCAGGTCGACCTGGGCCAGGCCGGACAGCCCGCAGACCTGCAGCAGGTCGACCAGCAGGCCCACCTCCACGCCGTAGCCGGAGACGAAGGGCACCTGCTCCAGGGCCGAGCGCCGTCCGGCGTACTCCCCGCCCAGCGGCTGCACGAAGCCGGCGAGCTCGGGCCACAGGGCGTTGAGCAGTGGCCGCGCGGTGAGCTCGGTGACCCGGCCGCCACCGCCCGCGCGCACCTCGCCGTGCACGGTCAGCGGGCGGGTGTAGCAGCCCTTGACGTAGTCGACCCGGGGGTCGGTGAGCAGCGGGCCGAGCAGGCCGGGCACGTAGTGGCTGACGTCGTTGAGCAGGTCGGAGTCGATGAACACGACCAGGTCACCGGTGGTGGCGGCCAGCGACTTCCACAGCGCCTCGCCCTTGCCGCGGCGCGACCCGTGGCCCGGCAGCACGTCGGCGGTGGCCACCACGTCGGCGCCGGCGGCCCGGGCGATCGCCGCGGTGTCGTCGGTGGAGTCGGAGTCCATCACCAGGACCTCGTCGACCAGGGGCACGGCGGTGACCCAGCGGGTGACCAGGTCGTGGACCAGCCCGCCGACCGTGGCCGCCTCGTTCCGCGCGGGGAGCACGACCGAGATCCGGTGGCCCCCGCGGCGCTTGGCCGCGAGCAGGGCGGGGACGTCGATCTCGGCCAGGGAGGTGGCCGAGGTGGTGCGGTGCTCGAACCAGGCGCGGGCGTCGGGTCTCATGCGCCCACTGTCAGACACCCCTGCCTCTCCTGTCGCGTCCACCGGGGCCGGTTCACCTGATCTTCACGTCCGGCGCGGCGCCGGGCACACGCCCGTAACGGAGCCTGACCAGGCCGTTCCCGCCGTCCACCGGTCGTTCACCCGCCGGCCGCCTGCACCGGCGCGGCGGCGCGTGGGTCGGGGTGACCCAGGTCGGTGAGCCAGCCGCGGAAGACCCGGTGCAGGGCCTCGGCGCCGACGACCTCCCCGGGCGGGGCGAAGGACGACGGGTACACCAGGAACCCGTGCTGCTGCGGCCCGCCGAGCCCGCCGTGCGAGCCGACGTGCGGCTCGAAGGGGGAGGCCTCGTCGGTCTCCGGGTCGTACCGGCTGTTGATCATCAGGTCGGCGCAGTGCGGGAAGGTCGAGGCGCGGGCCACCAGGGCCGCGGCGTGCTCGCCGTAGGGCACCAGCGGGTCGGTGCCGATCACCACGCCGGAGTCCAGCCGGCGCAACCCGTCCCGGCCGAGCACCACGGGCCCGAACTCCGCGGTCTGCACCAGCACGAACCCGACCCCGGCGTGGTCGACGAGCCGGGGGAGCAGGTCGGGCCAGCGCTGTTCGATCTGCTCGATGGTGGCCCGGCCGGGCAGGTCGGTGAAGGAGACCAGCGCGGTGTGCCCGCTGACCACGCAGACCACCCCGGGGGCCACCCGCGCCGTCCGGCCGGGCTCCCCGGTGACGTCGCGGGGGCGGTGCTCGGCCGAGCCGGCCTTCTCCACCCGGGCGCGCAGCCGGCGGGCGATCGGCCCGTCCCCGGTGGACACCT
>JAOPVM010000213.1 GCA_025966215.1 Klenkia sp. | reverse complement strand
CCGCCGACCCCGCCCACGCGCGCCGAGCGCCGGGCCGCGATGAGCCCGTTGCGACGCCGTCTGGTGCGGGCTGCCGTCGTCCTCGCGGTGCTGCTCGGGCTGGTCGGCAGCTACTACGTCGGGCTGTACTTCTACGTCGACCGGTCGGTGCAGCGGGTCGCGGCGCTGGCCACCGACGCCCCCGAGGTGCTCGCCCCCCAGCTGCAGGCGGGCGCGCAGACCTACCTCGTCGTCGGCACCGACCTGCCCGGGCAGACCGGGCCGGCGTCGGTGACCACGCTCATCGCGCACGTGCCTGCCGAGGGCGGGCGCGCCGTCCTGGTCACCGTCCCCCCGACCGCGCTGGTCGACACCCCCGAGTGCCGTACGGCCGAGGGCGGCCGGCGCGAGCCCACCACGGAGTCCTTCGCCGACGCGCTGCTCGCCGGGGGCCCGTCCTGCCTGGTCCGCGCGGTCCAGCAGCTGTCCGGCCTGCGGGTCGACCACTACCTGGGGGTCGACCTCGCGGGGCTCCCCGGGATGGTGGACGCCGTCGGGGGCATCTCGGTCTGCCTCGGCGCCCCCCTGCCGGCCGGCAGCGCGGCGGTGACCCTGGACGCGGGCACCAGCGACCTGGACGGCGAGCAGGTCGCCGGCGTGCTGCGTCCGGGCGGCAGCGGCTCCGACGTCACCGGCAGCGAGGTCGCCGAGCGGGAGCAGCTGCTGCTGACCTCCACGCTGCGTGAGGCGCTGAGCGCCGGGTCTCTGGTCGACCCGGTCGGCACGACGTCCTTCCTCACCCGGGCCGCCGACGCGTTCACCGTCGACGACGGCACCACGCTGGGCGACGTCCGGGCGCTGGCCGCCACGCTGCGGGACCTGTCCGGGGGCGCGGTGCAGCGCACGTCGCTGCCCGTCGAGCGGGTCGGCTACGTGCCTGCCGGCGGCACCGACGCCCACGTGCTCCTCGACGGCGACGCCACCCGCAGCCTCTTCGACGCGGTGATCCGCACCGGCGAGCTGCCCGCCCCGACCGAGCCCGCTGCCGCCGAGGCCGCGCCCGCGACGCTCCCCGCGACGGTGTCGGTCGCCCCCGCCGACGTGACCGTGGACGTCCTGGACGCCACCGGCACCCGTGGGGACGACGGCGCGACCGGGGCCATGGCCGCCTCGACGGCCTCCGCGCTGGCCGCGCAGGGCTTCCGCACGGGCACCGTGGGCACCGAGTCCGGGGCGGTGTCCCAGACGCTGGTCCGCTACGGGCCCGACGCGGCGGAGCAGGCCCGCACGGTGGCCGCCGCCGTCCCCGGTGCCGTGCTGGCGCCCAGCGACGCAGTGACCGGTGCGGTGCAGCTGGTGGTCGCCAGCCCCGACATCGCGGTCCAGCCCGTCACCGTGGGTGCCCCGCTCCCCGAGGGCGCCGTCCCCACCGCGACCCCCACCCCCGCGGACACCGCCACCTGCGGCTGAGACCACGAAGCCCCGCCGACCATCCGGTCGGCGGGGCAGGTGAGGTGTGGGACCGGTCCTGGGACCGGGTCCTCCTGCTATCCGAAGCGACCGGAGATGTAGTCCTCGGTGGCCTTGACGTCGGGGTTGCTGAAGATCTTCTCGGTGGGGTTGAACTCGATCAGCCGACCGGGCTGGCCCACGCCGTTGAGGTTGAAGAAGCCGGTCTGCTCGCTGACGCGGGCGGCCTGCTGCAGGTTGTGGGTGACGATGACGATGGTGAACCGGTCCTTGAGCTCGGTCATCAGGTCCTCGATGGCCAGCGTGGAGATCGGGTCCAGGGCCGAGCAGGGCTCGTCCATGAGCAGCACCTGGGGCTCGACGGCGATCGCGCGGGCGATGCAGAGCCGCTGCTGCTGGCCACCGGACAGGCCGGCGCCGGGACGGTCGAGGCGGTCCTTGACCTCGTTCCACAGGTTGGCGCTCTGCAGCGAGCGCTCGACGATGGCGTCGGTGTCGGACTTCTTCATCCGACCGCCGTTGAGCCGCACGCCGGCGACCACGTTGTCGTAGATCGACATCGTGGGGAACGGGTTGGGGCGCTGGAAGACCATGCCGATCTGGCGGCGGACGGCGACCGGGTCGGTGTCGGGGTCGTAGAGGTTCTGCCCGTCCATGACGACCTTGCCCTCGACGCGGGCGCCCGGGATGACCTCGTGCATCCGGTTGAGCGACCGCAGGAAGGTCGACTTGCCACACCCCGAGGGACCGATCAGCGCGGTGACGCTGCGCGGTTCGATCGAGACGTTGACCCCCTCCACGGCCTTGAAGTTGCCGTAGAAGATGTCGAGGTCGGAGACCTCGATGCGCTTGGCCATGGTGTCTGCTCTCGTCTCTCTGCGTGTCGGGTTCGGGGTCAGCGGTTGGTCTTGGGTGCGAACACCCGGCTGATCAGGCGGGCGATGAGGTTGAGCGCCATGACCAGGATGATGAGCAGGAGAGCTGCGGTCCAGGCACGGTTGATGCCGAACTCCGGCGGCACGCCCGGCTGGGTCAGCTGGTAGAAGGCGTAGACCGGCAGCGTGGCCATCCGGCCGTCGAAGGGGTTGACGTTCAGCGCGGTCGTGATGCCCACGGTGATCAGCAGCGGGGCGGTCTCGCCGACCACGCGGGCGATCGACAGGGTGATGCCGGTGCCCAGGCCCGCGGCGGCGGTGGGCAGGACCACCTTGATGATCGTGCGCCACTTGGGCACGCCCAGGGCGTAGGCGGCCTCCCGCAGCTCGTTCGGGACGAGCTTGAGGACCTCCTCCACCGACCGGACGACGACCGGGATCATCAGCACCGACAGCGCCACGGCGCCGGCCACACCCAGTCGCACGCCCGGGCCGAAGAGCAGGGCGAAGAGGGCGTAGGCGAACAGGCCGGCGACGATCGAGGGGATGCCGGTCATGACGTCGACCAGGAACGTGATCCACTTCGACAGCCTGCCGCGGTTGCCGTACTCGACCAGGTAGATCGCGGTGAGCACGCCGATCGGCACCGAGATCAGCGTGGCGAGTGCGGTGACGATCAACGTGCCCATGATCGCGTGGTAGGCGCCACCACCCTCGCCGATGACGCCGACCATCGAGCTGGTGAAGAACTCGGCGTCCAGTCGGCCGACGCCGTTGCTCACCACCGTGTAGACCAGCGAGAACAGCGGGACCATCGCGATCGCGAAGGCGGAGCTGACCAGGCAGGTCACCAGCCGGTCGGTGGACTTGCGGCGGCCCTCGACAGCGCGCGACACGCCCCAGGTGACCACGGTGCCCACCACGATCGCCAGGACGACGAACAGGCCGGTGGACCAGCCCAGCAGGGCGGTCGGGGCAGCGGCGAGGAGGGCGCCCAGGACGAACAGGCCCCAGCCGGCGAACCGGGGGAGCCGGTTGCCCGACTCGGCGGCGAGGTCGAACTCGGGTGCGGCCTCGGGGCGACTGGGGGCGGTGGGGGTCGGGGTGCTCATCGTGGTCACTCCGTGAAGTCGGCGCGCCGGTTGACGACGTACCGGGCGGCCATGTTGACGGCGAGGGTGATGACGAACAGGGCCAGCCCGCTGGCGATCAGGGTGTTCACGTCGAGCCCGGTGGACTCCGGGAAGTTCAGCGCGATGTTCGCCGCGATCGTCGAGGGGTTGCCGGAGGAGATGAGGTTGAAGGTGATGCCGCCGGAGACCGAGAGCACCAGGGCGATGGCGAGGGTCTCACCCAGCGCGCGGCCCAGGCCGAGCATCGCCCCGCCGATGACGCCGGAACGGCCGTAGGGCAGCACCGCCATCTTGATCATCTCCCAGCGGGTGGCGCCCAGGGCCAGGGCTGCCTCCTGGTGCAGCGCGGGGGCCTGGCGGAACACCTCGCGGGAGATCGCCGAGATGATCGGCAGGATCATCACCGCGAGCACCAGACCGGCGGTGAGCATCGTGCGGCCGGTGCTGGAGGCGGGGCCGGCGAAGAGCGGGATGAAGCCGAGGTTGTCCTCCAGCCAGCCGAACAGCGGCACCAGCGCCGGCGCCAGGGCGAAGATGCCCCAGAAGCCGAACACCACGCTGGGGATCGCGGCGAGCAGGTCGACCACGTAGCCCAGCGTCTGGGCCAGCTTGCGCGGGGCGAAGTACGTGATGAACAGCGCGATCCCGACCGCGAGCGGAGTGGCCACGACCAGCGCGATCACCGCGGCGAGCAGCGTGCCGAAGATCAGCGGTCCGATGTAGGCGGCGAGGCCCTCACCGCCCGGGACGTCCTCGGGTGCGGCGGTGATCGCCGGCGCAGCCTCGGTGACGAGGAAGATCGCGACCCCGGCCAGGACGACCAGGATCAGGATGCCGGCGGCCTTGGCCGCGCCGGCGAAGACGGAGTCACCGACCTGGCGGCGGCCGGTCGTGGGGAGGGGTGGGGTCTCGGTGGTGGTCACCGCGGGGCTCCATGAGCTCGTGCACTGCGGGTGGGGGGCTCGACGGCGGCGGTGACGTCAGGGCCGGGACGTCCCGGCCGGGGAGCGGAGGAGCGGAGGAGCGGGTGGAGCTGCGTCATCTCGTGCCCTTCCGCTCGGCGGTGCCCCTGCACGGCCGAGCGGCAGCCCGACCCCCTGGAACGTAGGAGGGCCAGGTGGACGGATCCGGGTCCGTCGGTGAACGGGAGGTGAACGAGGCCGGAGGATCGCCTCACGGGGTGAGGGATGACTCACGTCGTCCGGGTGGACGGTGGTGGGGCGGTGCCCGTGGGTCAGGTGCCCGTGGGTCAGGAGTCCGTGGGGTCCCGGCGCCAGGAGACGTCCACGGCGAACCGGGTGAACCCGGTCTTCTCGTAGAGGGACACCGCCGTGGTGTTGTCCTCCTCGACGTAGAGCAGCACCTCGGCCAGGCCGCGCCCGCGCAGGTGCGCCAGGCCCAGGTCGGTGAGTGCCCGGCCCAGCCGCAGGCCCTGGGCGTCGGGGTCGACGCCGAGCACGTAGACCTCGCCGACCGCCTCGTCGGCGACCTCGCCGGCCGGGTGGGTCTTGGTCCAGTGCGAGCCCAGCAGGGTCTCGGTGCCGTCGGGGGCCACCCGCCAGGCGAGCAGGAAGCCCGCGGGGTCGAACCACTCCTCGGCCTCGCGCAGTGCGACGTCCTGGGCGGTCATCCCGCCCTGCTCGGGGTGGTGGGCGAAGGCCCGGGCGTTGACGTGCAGCCAGGCGTGCTCGTCCTCCCCCGGACGGAACGCGCGCACCACGACGTCGGCGGGCAGCGCCGGGCGCGGGTCGGGGTCCACGGTGTGCAGCGGGCGGCGCATCTGCAGCAGCGTGCGGGCCCGGGCGTACCCCCGGCCGGTGGCCAGCTCGGTCGAGCCGGGCAGCTCCCCGTGCGCCCACACCCGCAGCGGCCGACCGGCGAGCTCCTCCAGCCGGGTCAGCAGCAGCGAACCCACCCCGGCCCGTCGGGCACCGGGGGCGACGACCAGCTCGGCCTCGGCCTCCGCGCCCTCGGCCTCCAGCCGGGCGTAACCGACCAGCGTCCCGGCGGCGTCCCGGGCGAGCACGTCGCGGCCCCCCGACGGCCCGCCGTGCTGCAGGCGCAGCTCGGCCTCCTCCGACACCGGACGGACCCGGTCGGCGGCGGTGGCCTCGGCGAGCAGGGACAGCACGTCCACGACGTCGTCGGCGGGGAGCCGGTCGACGTCGTGGACGGTCGGGTGCAGGGCGCTGCTCAGGGTCGACCGCTCAGCGCAGCGGGGCGCCGCTGTCGGTGGTCTCGGCCGCGATGTTGGCCGCTGCGGTCGCATCGGCGACCTGCTGGTCCAGCTTGTAGCCGACGTTGCGCACGGTGCCGATCAGCTGTTCGTGCTCGGTGCCGAGCTTGGCGCGCAGCCGCCGCACGTGGACGTCGACGGTGCGCGTGCCCCCGAAGTAGTCGTAGCCCCAGATCTCCTGGAGCAGCTGCGCGCGGGAGAAGACCCGGCCCGGGTGCTGGGCGAGGTACTTGAGGAGCTCGAACTCCTTGTAGGTCAGGTCCAGCGGGCGGCC
>JAOPVM010000207.1 GCA_025966215.1 Klenkia sp. | reverse complement strand
ACTGTGTGAAGGACCTCCGGCAGTTGCGCGGCGTGTACGGCGACCTGCTCGACGGCTCCTTCTATGCCGACGTGGCGGCCGACCAGGGCGGCCGCGCGACCATGTCGCTGCTGCTGCCCCCGCAGATGCTCAACACGATCGTGCCGCACGCGGTGCCCACCACCGCCGCGGTGCTGGCCGACCCGGTGCGCCGCTACATGCTCCCGGTCGCCTCCGACCGGCTGCCCGGTGCGGCGGCCAGCCACCCCTACGCAGCCCGGGACTCCCTGCACGAGCACGAGATGTGGGCCGTCGAGGGCCTCACCCACCGCTACCCGACCAAGGTGCTCGCCGAGCTGCTGCCCACCTGCCCCCAGTACTGCGGGCACTGCACCCGGATGGACCTGGTCGGCAACTCCACCCCGGCGGTCACCAAGCTCAAGTTCGACCTCAAGCCGGTGGACCGGCAGGCGGAGATGCTGGCCCACCTGCGGGCCACCCCCGGCGTCCGGGACGTGGTGGTCTCCGGCGGCGACGTGGCCAACCTGCCGTTCAGGAACCTCGAGGCGTTCGTCTCCGGGCTGCTGGAGATCGACTCCGTCCGCGACATCCGGTTGGCCACCAAGGCGCTGATGGGGATGCCGCAGCACTGGCTGCAGGACGACGTCGTCGCCGGGATGACCCGGCTGTCGACGACGGCCCGCTCGCGGGGGGTGTCCCTCGCCGTCCACACGCACGTCAACGCCGCCCAGTCGGTCACCCCGCTGGTGGCCGAGGCCGCCCAGGCGATGCTCGCCGCCGGCGTGCGCGACGTGCGCAACCAGGGCGTGCTGCTGCACGGGGTCAACGACACCGCGGGGCAGCTGCTGGACCTGTGCTTCGCGCTCCTCGACGGTGCCGGCGTGACGCCCTACTACTTCTACCTGTGCGACATGATCCCGTCGGCCGAGCACTGGCGGGTGCCGCTGTCGGTCGCGCAGACCCTGCAGCACGACCTGATGGGCTACCTGCCCGGCTTCGCCACCCCGCGGATCGTCTGCGACGTGCCCTACGTCGGGAAGCGCTGGGTGCACCAGGTCGCCGAGTACGACCGCGAGCGCGGGATCAGCTACTGGACGAAGAACTACCGCACCGGCATCGAGGGCACCGACGAGGCCGCGCTGGACCGCCGCTACACCTATTACGACCCGATCCACTCGCTGCCGTCATCCGGCCGGCAGTGGTGGGCCGACCGCGCGGTGGACCCGGTCGCCGCCGACGCGGCCGCGGTGGCCTCCCGCGAGGCCTCCCTCGCCCAGTCGGCCTGACACTCTGCACCAGGTGGAGCTGCTGAGGACCGGTCGCCTGCAGGTGCGGGCCTGGACCACGTCGGATGCCGACCTGGCACGGCTCGAGGCCGTCTACTCGCGCACGGAGGTGACGCGGTGGCTGTCCGGGCCTCCGGCCGGCGGGGTGCGGGCCCTGCTCGAGCGGTGGGCAGCGGTGCACGAGGCCGACCCGCGGGCGGGGTGCTGGGCGGTGCAGCCGCTGGACGGCTCTCCGGTGGCCGGCACGGTGCTGCTCAAGCCGTTGCCCGCCGGGGACGGCGAGTTCGAGGTGGGCTGGCACGTCCATCCCGACAGCTGGGGTCGGGGGTACGCCACCGAGGCGGCCGCGGCGGTGGTCCGGCGCGCGTTCACCGACGGTCTGCCCGAGGTGTTCGCCGTGGTGCGGCCGGACAACGAGCCGTCGCTGGCGGTCTGCCGTCGGCTGGGCATGACCCCGCTGGGCCGGACGACGCGGTGGTACGGGGTGGAGTGCGAGGCGTTCGGTCTGGTCAACGCCCCAGGCGCTGGCGCAGGCTCGTCCGCGGGGGCTTGACCGCGGTGCCGCGCACGTCGTGGATGTCCAGCTCGTGGGCCTCCTCCGGCGTCGGCGCGGTACCGCCGAGGTGGGCGGGCAGCCACCAGCGGTCGGCGTCGTCGGCGGGGGCATCGGGGTAGCTGCGCTGGGCCTCGGCGAGCAGCTCCTCCATCGCCGCCCTGGTGCGCCGCAGGACCGCCTGGGTCTTCTCCCCCTCGGCCGGGACGATCGGCTCGCCGAGCAGCACGGTCACCGGGACGCCCCGCCGCAGGACGGGCGTGCGGCCCTTCGTGGCGATGCGGTGCCCGCCCCACACCGCGGCCGGGATGATCGGCACCCCGGCCTGGACGGCCATCCGGGCCGCGCCGGCCTTGAGCTCCTTGACGGTGAACGAGCTGGAGATGGTGGCCTCGGGGAACACCCCGACGACCTTCCCGGCCTCCAGGGCCTTCACCGCCTCGTCGAAGGCGGCGGCCCCGGCCCGCCGGTCGACCGGGATGTGCTGCATGGCCCGCATGAACGGCCCGGAGAAGCGGTTGTGGAACACCGACGCCTTGGCCATGAACCGCACCAGCCGGTGCTGCGGCAGCGCGGCCAGACCGAGGTAGGTGAAGTCGAAGTAGCTGACGTGGTTGCTGGCGATCACCGCGCCGCCCGTGGCGGGCACGTGCTCCTGACCGCGGACGTCGAACCGGAAGCCGAAGAGCCCGAACACGACCAGCGCGGCCCGGATGACGAACCGGTAGGGCTTGTCGCGGGGGTCGGGCCGGTCGCCGAAGAGGTCGCGGCGGACGACGTCACGCCAGCTGGCCGTGTACATGCGCGGACCCTAACCGGGCCCCGGCCACCGACCAGGACCGGCACGGGACCGTTCCGGGCCGCTCAGCACAGCGACAGCTGCTCGGGCTCCTCGACGGTGCGCACCGTCACCGGCCGGTCCG
>JAOPVM010000192.1 GCA_025966215.1 Klenkia sp. | reverse complement strand
GGCACGGGAGCCCGGGATCGCCCGGCCCCGGCGCGGCGGGGCGCTGGCCGACGCGGTGGACGCCGCGCTGCCCTTCGAGCTCACCGACGGCCAACGCGAGGTCGGTGAGGCACTGGCCGCCGAGATCGGCCGGGAGCAGCCGATGCACCGGCTGCTGCAGGGCGAGGTCGGCTCGGGCAAGACGGTGGTCGCGCTGCGGGCGATGGCCCAGGTCGTGGACGCCGGGGGACAGGCCGCGCTGCTGGCCCCCACCGAGGTGCTCGCCGCCCAGCACGCCCGGGGGATCGCCGCGCTGCTCGGACCGCTGGGCCGGGCCGGCGAGCTGGACGGCGACCCGTCGGGCACCCGGGTCACGCTGCTGACCGGGTCGCTGAAGGCCGCCGCCCGACGGACCGCGCGCGCCGCGGTCGCCGACGGCAGCGCGGGCATCGTGATCGGCACGCACGCGCTGCTCTCGGAGGGCGTGGACTTCGCCGACCTCGGCCTGGTGGTCGTCGACGAGCAGCACCGCTTCGGCGTCGAGCAGCGCGACGCGCTGCGGGCCAAGGGCCAGCGGGCCCCGCACGTGCTGGTGATGACCGCCACGCCCATCCCGCGCACCGTGGCGATGACCGTCTACGGCGACCTGGAGACCCTGACCCTGCGCCAGCTGCCGGCCGGACGCGGCGGGGTGTCCTCCTCCGTCGTCCCGGTGCGGGAGAAGCCGGCCTGGCTGGACCGGGCCTGGGAACGGGTCCGCGAGGAGGTCGCCGCCGGTCGGCAGGCGTACGTGGTGTGCCCGCGGATCGGCGAGGAGCCCGACGCCGGTGCCGAGCTCGAGGGCCCCGACGGCGAGGACGGCGCCCCACCGGAGGACGGTGCGGAGAAGCGGCCGCCACTGGCGGTGCTCGACGTCGCCCGGGAGCTGCGTGCCGGCCCGTTGGCCGGGCTGCGTGTCGAGGTGCTGCACGGCCGGATGTCGGCCGAGGACAAGGAGGCCCGGATGCGGGCCTTCGCCGCCCGCGAGGTCGACGTGCTGGTGGCCACCACGGTGGTCGAGGTCGGCGTCGACGTGCCCAACGCCACGGTGATGGTGGTGATGGACGCCGACCGGTTCGGGGTCAGCCAGCTGCACCAGCTCCGTGGCCGGGTCGCGCGGGGGAAGCACCCGGGGCTCTGTCTGCTGGTCAGCGAGGCGCCCACGTCGTCCTCGACCGGCACCCGGCTGGCCCAGGTCGCGGCCACCACCGACGGGTTCGAGCTCGCCCGGCTGGACCTGCAGACCCGGCGGGAGGGCGACGTGCTCGGCGCCGCCCAGTCCGGCTCCCGGACCACGGTGCGGTTGCTGTCCCTGCTCGAGGACGAGGAGCTCATCGCCACCGCCCGGGTCGAGGCCGCGGCCATCCTGGCGGGCGACCTCGGGCTGGCCGCGCACCCCGAGCTCGCCGCCGCGGTCGCCGAGCTCAACGCCGACCGGGCCGACTGGCTGGAGCGGGCGTGACCCGGGTGATCGCCGGGACCGCGCGCGGGCGTCGGCTGCAGGTGCCGGCCAGCGGGGTGCGCCCGACCGGGGACCGGGCCCGGGAGGCGATGTTCAACTCCCTGGCCACGCTGACCGGGCTCGAGGGCGCCCGGGTGCTCGACCTCTACGCCGGGTCCGGGGCGATCGGGCTCGAGGCGCTCTCCCGCGGGGCGGCCGAGGCGGTGTTCGTGGAATCCGGGCCGAAGGTGGTGCCGGTGCTGCGGGCCAACGTGGCCGCGCTGGGTCTGCCCGGGGCCCGGGTGGTGGTCGGCTCGGTGCCGGCGGTGGTGGGCCGCCCGGCCGACGCGCCGTTCGACGTCGTCGTCGCCGACCCGCCGTACGCGGTGGAGACCCCGGTGGTGCAGGGCGTGCTGCTGGCGCTGCACGACCAGGGCTGGCTCGCTCCCGAGGCCGTCCTCGTGGTGGAGCGGTCGTCCCGGGACCGCGACTGGGAGTGGCCGACACCCCTGCTGGGACTGCGCGAGCGGCGCTACGGGGAGGCCGTCCTCCGGTACGGTCGCGCTCCGTGAGGTCAGCATGAGGCGGGCGGTCTGTCCGGGGTCGTTCGACCCGGTCACCAACGGGCACGTCGACGTCATCGGCCGGGCCTCGGCGCTCTACGACGAGCTGGTCGTCGCCGTCCTGGTGAACCCGGGCAAGGCGGGGCTCTTCGACGTCGAGGAGCGGATGGCGCTGCTGCGCGAGGCGACCGCCGAGCTGCCCAACGTCGTCGTCACCTCGTTCTCCGGGCTGCTGGTGCACTGGTGCCAGCGCAACGACGTACCGGTGGTCGTCAAGGGCCTGCGAGCAGTCGGGGACTTCGAGTACGAGCTGCAGATGGCCCAGATGAACCGCGAGCTGGCCGGCGTGGAGACCCTCTTCGTGCCCACCGCCCCCCAGGTGGGGCACCTGTCCTCCAGTCTGGTCAAGCAGATCGCCGCCTTCGGTGGCGACGTCTCGCACCTGGTACCTGCGGCCGTGAACGCCCGGCTGGTCCAGAAGCGCACCGAGAAGGAGTGCACGTGACCGAGCTCGCGAGGGCACGCGAAGACACCGCACCCCCGGACACGGCGTTGACGAGCGCCAGCGAGGAAGCGTCGTGACCGAGGTCGTGTACCGGCTCTACGAGGTGGTCGACGAGCTGGCCTCGGTGATCGAGAACGCCCGCAGCGTCCCGATGTCCAGCTCCTGCATGGTCCCGCGGGACCACCTGCTCGACCTGCTCGACGACCTGCGGGAAGGCCTCCCCGAGGAGGTCCAGCAGGCCGGGACGATCGTCGAGCAGCGCACCGAGATCCTCGAGCAGGCCCAGGCCGAGGCGGAGCGGCTCACCGGTCGCACCCGCGCCGAGAGCGAGCAGACCGTCGCCACCGCCCGCCGGCAGCACGACGAGCTGGTCGGCACCGCCCGCCGGCAGCGCGACGACCTGATCACCCAGGCCCAGGCCCAGGTGGAGGACCTGCTGGCCCGCGCCGACGCGGAGGCCGAGCGGGTGCTCGCCGACGCCGAGGCCCGGCACGCCGCGCTGCTGGCCGACGCCCAGCGACAGGCCGCCGCCCTGGTGGCCGCAGGGCAGGCCGAGCACGACCGGCTGGTCACCGAGACCGAGGTCTACCGGGGGGCGGTGGCGCGCTCCGACGAGCTCGGCGAGCAGACCGCGGCCGAGGTCTCCCGGATGCGCGCCGAGGTCGACGAGTACGTGGACAGCCGGCTGGCCGACTTCGGCACCACCCTGGGCCACATGGTCCGCTCGGTCGAGGCCGCCCGGAAGCAGCTGCGTCAGCCCTGACCCGGGCGACGCTGCGGGGGTGACCCTGCCCTCGCTGCCCGCCCCCGACCCGCTGGGGTAACCTGGGCTGCTCCCGCGCGCCACGCCTGTGCCGTCGCGGTCGACCCCCCGCCCCCGATCGACGAGTGACCTCATGCCTGCTGCCTCCTCGCACCGCCGAGGCGCCGCGTCCACGGACCGGCGCCCCGCCGCCGACCCGTGGAAGGTCGACCTCCGCGAGCTCGGTCGGCGCGCGGGCAGCATGCGCGACCTCGAGCGCTCGGTGCCGGCCCGCGAGGGCTGGGGCGTGGAGATGATCGGGGTGCCCGAGGGCGCCCCCGTCGCGCTGCACCTGCGGCTGGAGTCGGTCATGGAGGGCGTGCTCGTCACCGGCGAGGTCGTCGCCCCGGTCGCCGGCCAGTGCGCGCGCTGCCTCGAGCCCATCGAGGACTCGCTGACCCTCGACGTGCAGGAGCTCTACGCCTACGAGGGCAGCACCACCGAAGCCACCAGCGAGGAGGACGAGGTGCGCCGGATCGACGGCGACTTCCTCGACCTCGCGCCGCTCGTCCGGGACACCGTGGTCCTGACGCTGCCGCTCTCGCCCACCTGCACCCCGGACTGCTCGGGTCTGTGCGTCGACTGCGGCCTGCGGCTCGACGACCTCCCGGACGACCACTCGCACGAGGTGCTCGACCCACGTTGGGCCGGGCTCGCCGACCGTTTCACCCCATCGAAGGAGAACTGACCGTGGCTGTCCCGAAGAGGCGCCTGTCGCGCTCGAACACCCGCTCGCGTCGCTCGCAGTGGAAGGCCACGGCCCCCACCCTGGCGCCGTGCCCGAACCGCGCGTGCGGTGAGCTCAAGCCCCCGCACATCGCGTGCCCGACCTGCGGCCAGTACGACGGCCGTCAGGTCATCGCGGTCTGACCACGCGCGACCGAGCACCCCAGCACGACCCCGTCGTGACCGGATCGACCACCCCTGGTGGCGCCGAGCACGCCGCACGGGCCGCCGACTGGCTGCGTGACGCCCTGGGCGTCACGCTGCCCGGCGGCCTGTTGGCGTTGGCGCTGACCCACCGCTCCTACGCCTACGAGCACGGCGGCCTGCCCACCAACGAGCGCCTGGAGTTCCTGGGCGACTCGGTGCTGGGCCTCGTGGTCACCGACGAGCTGTACCGCAGCCAGCCCGACCTGCCCGAGGGGCAGCTGGCCAAGCTGCGTGCCTCGGTGGTGAACATGACCTCCCTCGCGGGGGTCGCCCGGTCCCTCGGGGACGGCGGCGTCGGGCCGCACCTGCTGCTCGGGCGCGGGGAGACCAGCACGGGGGGACGGGAGAAGGACTCGATCCTGGCCGACGCCCTGGAGGCGTTGCTGGGGGCCGTGCACGTGGGTCGGGGCCTGGACGCCGCGGCCGCGATCGTGCACCGGCTGTTCGACCCGCTGCTGGTGGAGTCCTCCACCCGGGGTGCGGGGCTGGACTGGAAGACCAGCCTGCAGGAGCTGGGCAGCACCCAGGGGCTGGGCGCGCCGGTGTACGAGATCGAGTCCGAGGGTCCTGACCACGCCAAGAGCTTCACCGCCGCCGTCCTGCTGGGCGGTCAGGTGCGGGGGAGCGGGCACGGTCGGACCAAGAAGGCCGCCGAGCAGATGGCGGCCGAGAACGCCTGGCGCGCCCTCTCCGCCGTCACCCAGGGCTGAGCCGTGCCCGAGCTGCCCGAGGTCGAGGTCGTCCGGCGCGGTCTGGCCCGCTGGGTCGCCGGGCGCACGATCGCCTCGGTGGAGGTGCGCCACCCCCGGGCCGTTCGCCGGCACCTGGAGGGCGCCGGTGACTTCACCGCCGCGCTGACCGGGGTCACGGTGGCCGCGGCGCACCGGCGCGGCAAGTACCTGTGGCTGCCGCTGACCCGGGACGGCGAGCCGGTGGGTCGGGCCCTGGTCGCCCACCTGGGGATGAGCGGCCAGCTGCTGGTGGAGAAGCCCGAGGAGCCCACCGAGAAGCACCTGCGGGCCCGGTTCGTGTTCTCCGACGGCGGCCGCGAGCTGCGCTTCGTCGACCAGCGGACCTTCGGCGGCCTCGCCGTCGAAGACACCCCCGACCCCGACGACGTCCCGACGCGGTTGGCGCACATCGCGATCGACCCGCTGGAGCCCGACTTCGACACCGAGGCGTTCACCGCGGCCATCCGGCGGCGGAGGACCGAGGTCAAGCGGGCCCTGCTGGATCAGACCCTGATCGGCGGGGTGGGCAACATCTACGCCGACGAGTCGTTGTGGCGGGCGAAGCTGCACGGCGCCCGGCCCACCGACACGCTGACCCGCGCCCAGGTGGCCGACCTGCTCGCCGGCGTCCGCGACGTGCTCACCCAGTCCCTCGCCCAGGGCGGCACCTCCTTCGACTCCCTGTACGTCGACGTCAACGGCCAGAGCGGGTACTTCTCGCGGTCGCTGGCGGTCTACGGCCAGCTCGACCGCCCGTGCCCGCGCTGCGGTACCCCGATCCGGCGGGAGTCCTTCATGAACCGCTCCCGCTACAGCTGCCCGGTCTGTCAGCCGCGGCCCCGGGCCCGGCGGTGACCCGCCGGGTGCGCGCCCTGGTCTCCGGTGAGGTGCAGGGCGTCGGGTACCGCTGGTTCGTCCGAGGCCAGGCGCAGGACCGGGGGCTCGCCGGGTCGGCGACCAACCTGGCCGACGGGCGGGTCGAGGTCGTCCTCGAGGGGCGCGACGACGACGTGCTGGCCGTCCTCCGCATGCTGACCGGACCGGGCGCGGCCGGCCGGCCCACCGGGGTGGCCGTCGCCGACGAGGACCCGCGCGGCGAGCAGGGCTTCACCACCGCGTGAGCTCGACCCCTCCTGGGGGTCCGCACGTTGACGGTGGCTCCCGGGGCCTGTCACCCTGGGGGCACCCACCCGCGCCACCCGCCCCGGTGCAGCCCCGCTGCCCGGCCCGAGGACGCCGCGGGACCACCTCGCACGAAAGAGGCCGCTGCGCCATGGCCAAGGCCCTGTTCGGACACGTCGTCGCCCCCCGGGACCTGCGGGCAGCCGAGGAGGTCGCGGTGCTCCGCTCCCGCGTCGCGCGCCTGGAGGCCGAGGTCGCGCAGCTGCGCGCCGAGCGTGACGCCGTCATCGCCCGCGAGCTGCTGGCGATGGCCGCCGAGGAGCCCGCCCTCTCCCGCTAACGTCCTGAGCCGTGCATCTGGCAGCGCTGACGCTCAAGGGCTTCAAGTCCTTCGCGTCGACGACGACGATGCGGCTCGAACCCGGGATCACCGCCGTCGTCGGCCCCAACGGGTCGGGCAAGTCCAACGTCGTCGACGCCATCGCCTGGGTGCTCGGCGAGCAGGGCGCCAAGAGCCTGCGCGGCGGGAAGATGGAGGACGTCATCTTCGCCGGCACCGCCGGGCGCGCCGCGCTGGGCCGCGCCGAGGTGACGCTGACGATCTACAATGCCGACGGGGCGCTGCCGATCGACTACACCGAGGTGTCGATCACCCGCCGCATGTACCGCTCCGGGGAGAGCGAGTACGAGATCAACGGCGACAAGGTCCGGCTGCTCGACGTCCAGGAACTGCTCAGCGACTCCGGCATCGGCCGGGAGATGCACGTCATCGTCGGGCAGGGCCAGCTCGACGCGGTGCTGTCCGGGCGTCCGGCGGACCGCCGGGGCCTCATCGAGGAGGCGGCCGGGGTCCTCAAGCACCGCAAGCGCAAGGAGAAGGCGCTCCGCAAGCTCACCGCGATGGCAGCCAACCTCGACCGGCTGGCCGACCTCACCGCCGAGCTGCGTCGCCAGCTCAAGCCGCTGGGCCGGCAGGCCGAGGTGGCCCGGCGTGCTGCCGCGGTGCAGTCCGATCTCCGGGACGCCCGGCTCCGGCTGCTGGCCGACGACCTCGTGGCGCTGCGCACCGCGCTGGACGCCGACGTGGCCGACGAGACGGCCGCCCGGGAGCGCCGCACCCGGGTCGAGGCGGACCTGGCGGCCGACGCCACCGCGCAGGCCGGGTTGGAGTCCGCGCTGGCCGCGGACGCACCGGCGCTGGCCGCCGCGCAGGACACCTGGTTCCGGCTGTCCACGCTGGGGGAGCGGTTCCGCGGCACGGCCGGGCTGGCCGCCGAGCGCCACCGGCACCTGTCGGCTCCCGCGGCGCCGGCGGGCACCGGCCGCGACCCCGACCAGCTGGAGGAGGAGGCCTCGCGGGTGGAGGCCACCGAGGCCGAGCTCGCCGGTCAGCTCACCGCCGAGCGGTCCCGGCTCGCCGCGGCCGTCGCTGCCCGCACCGAGCTGGACGCCGCTCTCACCGCCGCCGAGCGGGCGCTCGTGGCCGCGGCCCGGGCCCTGGCCGACCGGCGGGAGGGCCTCGCCCGGTTGTCCGGTCAGGTCGCCGCCGCGAGGTCTCGCACTGCCGCCGGGGAGGCCGAGGTCGCCCGGCTCACCGCC
>JAOPVM010000181.1 GCA_025966215.1 Klenkia sp. | reverse complement strand
GCCGCCAGGAGACCCCGCAGGCCGAGGTGCGTCCGCCCAGCGTCAGCCCGGTCGTGATCCGCCAGCCCGCCGCGACCGTCGGCCCCGACGTCATCTGGGGTACCGGGCGCAGCACCGAGCAGGTCCTCGCGCTGGTCCGCGACGCCCGCCGCGAGTTCCCCGACCGCGCAGCCGTCGTCGTCCGCGCCTCGGCGGAGACGCTGGTCGCACTGGCCAGCGAGCACGACGCCTACACGACCATGGACGCCGCCGCGATGGCCGCCGCCGTGGGCCCGCTGCCCGAGGTGCGCGGCCGGGTCGCCGTGCTGTGCGCCAGTTCCGGCGACACCCCGGTCGCCGCCGAGGCCGCGTTCGTGGCCAAGGTGACCGGCACCGAGGTCACCCGGGTCGACGACGTCGGGGGCAGCCGGATGCGTCCGCTGCTGGCCGACAGCTCGCTGCTCACCGACGTCGACTGCCTGGTGGTCGTCGCCGGCCTGGACGCGGCCCTGGCCACCGTGGTCGCCGGGATGACCGAGGTGCCGATCGTCGCCGTCCCCACCTCCACCGGGCAGACCAGCTCGTTCGGTGGCTTCGGCGCGCTGCTGACCGTGCTGAACTCGGCGAGCCCGGGCGTGGTGGTCTCCAACATCGACAACGGCTACGCCGCGGGCGTGTTCGCCGCCCGGATCGCCCGGCGGTCGATCCCCCGCTGACCCCGTGGGACGACGCGGGGGCACCATGGCCTGCGTGATGGCCCCGTGATCGGCTGGCTGGACCTCGCGGCGGGCGCGAGCGGGGACATGCTGCTGGGCGCCCTCGTCGACGCCGGCGTGCCGCTGGACGTGCTGCAGGACGCCGTCGCCGGCCTGCCGGTCGAACCGGTCCTCCTGCGCACCGAGCAGGTCTCCCGGCACGGGCTGGGGGCCACCCGGGTGCACGTCGACGCCCCGCCGAGCACCCACCACCGCACCTGGGCCGACGTCCGGGCGCTGCTGGGCGCAGCGACGCTGGAGGACACCGTCCGCGCCCGGGCGCTGGCCGTCTTCGCCCGGCTGGCCGCGGCCGAGGGCCGGGTGCACCGGGTGCCCGCCGAGGAGGTGCACTTCCACGAGGTGGGTGCCCTGGACGCACTCGCCGACGTGGTCGGGGTGGTCGCCGGGTTCGCCCACCTCGGGCTCAGGGAGCTGCACGCCACCTCGGTGGCCCTGGGCGGCGGGCGGGCCCGCGGGGAGCACGGCGTCGTCCCGCTGCCCGGACCGGCGGTGCTGGAGCTGCTGACCGGGCTGCCGGTGCACGCCGGGCCGGTGCCGCACGAGTGCTGCACCCCCACCGGGGCCGCGCTGGTCGCCGAGCTCGTGGACGTCTGGGGCCCGATGCCCGGGATGCGACCGGCCCGGGTGGGCTCGGGCGCCGGGGGCCGGGACCCGGTGGAGCTGCCGAACGCCGTCCGCCTGGTGCTGGGCGAGCCGGTGACCGCCGCTCCGGGCACGCCGGTGGTGCTGGAGGCCAACATCGACGACCTGGACCCCCGGCTGTGGCCCGGGGTGCTGGACGCGCTGTTCGCCGCCGGGGCCAGCGATGCCTGGCTGACCCCGATCCTGATGAAGAAGGGCCGCCCGGCGCACACGCTGTCCGCGCTGTGCCGGCCCGAGGCGGTCGCCGCCGTCCAGCGGGCGGTGTTCGCGCACACCCCCACGATCGGGCTGCGGGTGTCGGCGGTGGGCAAGGTCGCGCTGGCCCGCAGCCAGGGCCACGTCGACGTCCTCGGCGGGCGGGTGGGCACCAAGACCGCGATGGCCGACGACGGTGCGGTGCTCAACGTCAGCGTGGAGTTCGAGGACGTCGCCGCGTTGGCCCGTGAGCGGGGTCTCCCGGTGAAGGAGGTCATGCGCGCCGCGACCGCCGCGGCGTGGGCTAGGGTTCCTCCCGGAGAAGGGGAGTAGCCCCCCGTCCGCTGGTCGACATGCTGGTGCCCCTCGGGGCACCCGGTCAGCGGGTCCGGTGCGAACCGGATGGGCGAGACCTTCGACTGCGCAGTCCACCCACCCGTGGCGCTGTCGGTCGGAGGCGTGCGCCCCCTGCCCGGCCGCGCCGAGCAGAGAAGAGGCCCCTGTGGTCCTGTCCGTCGTCGCTGCGGCGTTCATCCTGATCCTCCCGGTCGAGCTGCCGGACAAGACGCTGTTCGCCACCCTGGTGCTGGCCACCCGGTTCGCGCCGCTGCCGGTCTTCGTCGGCGTCGGCACCGCCTTCGCCGTGCAGGTCGCCATCGCCGTCACCGCCGGCTCGCTGCTGTCCCTGCTGCCCACCGCCCTGGTCAGCGGCATCGTCGCGCTGCTGTTCCTGGTCGGTGCCGTGCTGCTGTGGCGCAGCGCGAACAGCGGCCCCGAGGACGGCGGCGAGGCGGCTGCGCAGCGCGAGAAGACCCCGTTCCTGCGCGCGGCGGCGATCTCCTTCGGCGTGCTGTTCGCCGCCGAGTGGGGCGACCTGTCCCAGCTGGCCACCGCGGGCCTGGCCGCCCGCTACGACGAGCCGCTCTCGGTGTTCGTCGGCGCCTGGGCGGCGCTGCTGGTGGTCTCCGGCCTCGCGGTGTTCCTGGGCACGAAGCTCGCCGACAAGCTGCCCATCCCGCTGATCCGCCGGGTCGCCGCCGTCCTCTTCGCGGTGTTCGCCGTGGTCGCGGTGGTGGAGACGGTGCGTCAGCTGGCTGGCTGATCCCCCGGCCGGGTGAGCCCGGGCGGCCCACCTCGAGGTCGGGGCCCGAGCAGCCGTTGTGCCCGCAGGGACGAGTGCCGGCGGACGTCGGCGGGACGGGTGGCACGGTGAGCGTGGCCGACGGGCAGCGGGAGGCCGACGCCCTCCTGCCCCCGACGACCCTGCGTACCGGGAGCGTCAGCACCGGGTGCTGGTCGACCTCGACGTGCTCGACGTCCCGGCCGACGCCGGTGGTCCAGCGCCGGCCGGCACCGGGTCGGGGTCAGCGTCGGCACCGCGCTCAGCGACGCCGGGTCGACCCCGGAGACGATGCTGACCGCGGCCGACGAGGCGGTGTCCGCGGTCGAGCGCGGACGCACCCGCGGGGTCTGAGTGCGCCGGCCCCGTCGGTCGGGCACCGTGGGTGCGTGACCGACCCCGCTGCCGCCTACCGCGCCGCCCTGCCCGCGGGCAGCACCACCGAGCTGGACCTGCGGGGGTACGACCGCACCGGCGTCCCGGTCACCGCCACCGTGTGGCGCTGCGCCGACGGCACCCGGTCCGGGCACGGCGTGGGCTACGGGGCGACCGTCGAGGCCGCGGGGATCGGCGCGTGGGGCGAGCTGGCCGAGCAGGTGCTGCTGGACGACGCCCTGCGCGGTCGGGAGCCGCGCACCGCCTCCTTCGGTGAGCTGGTGGCCGAGCGCGGGGCCGACCGGGTGGCCGATCCGCGCACGCTGGTGCTGCCCGCCGGCGCCGACGACGACCCGGACCGGCCGCTGCGCTGGCTGCCCACCACCCGCTGGGCCACCGGGGAGGAGGTGCTGGTCCCGGCCGAGTTCGTCGCCCCGCACGCCGCCGGCATCGCCGCTCCTCCCCCGACCGGAGGCTGGCTGGTCACCCCGATCACCAACGGCATGGGTGCCGGGGACACGATCGAGCGCGCCGTGGGCCACGGCATCGGGGAGCTGCTGCAGCGCGACGGCAACACCGTGGACTTCCGCGCCCTGGACACCGGCCGGGTGGTCACCGGCATCGACGATCCCCCGGCCCGGGCTGCCATCGCCGCGCTGGAGGCGGCCGGGCTGCAGGTCACCGTCAAGCTGGCCAGCACCGAGTTCGCCGTCGTGGTGCACGCGGTGGCCACCGACCCGGCCGCCGAGGTGCCGGTGGTGGTCAGCGCGATCGGCGAGGCCGCCGCCCCCGACCGGGCCGAGGCGGTCCGCAAGGCGGTGCTGGAGCTGGCGTCGTCCCGGGCCCGGCGGGCGTTCGCCTTCGGCCCGCTCGACCAGGTGCGGGCCCGACACCCCGGGTACCTGGCCGACGAGCTGCGCACCCCCGTGCCCGACCAGGAGCCCCGGGCACTGGCGTCGATGGCCGACTGGACCGGCCTGAGCACCGCCGAGCTGACCGAGCTGCTGGCCCCGCTGTGGGTGCGCCGCACCGAGGTGCCCTTCGCCGAGCTGCCCACCTCGTCGGTGCACGGGCCGGCGGAGACGCTCGCGCTCTACCGGGAGCGGCTGGCCGGGTTCGACCTGCTCGTCGCCGCGACCGAGGTGCGCGGGGTGCACGTGGCGAAGGTGCTGGTCCCGGGGCTGGAGGTGGAGACGCTGTCCTACGGCCGGATCGGCGAGCGGGTGCTGCGCCGGCTGCTGGAGCGGGGCAGCGAGCTGGTGGGGCTCGGCCCGGCCGACGGCGCGGACCGGTTGCCGGTGCGGCTCACCGCTGCAGCCACCGAGCGCGTCGGCGGACCCGCCTGGCTGGACGTCGCCGCCGTGGCACGCACCGTCGGCGAGCTCTACCCGCTGTACCGGGAGCCCACCCGGCACGCACCCCAGCGGCTCGCTCAGTCCTGAGGCGTGGTCCGGCGTTCGGCGATCGCTGCCAGCCGGGACAGCGCCTCGACGTTCCGTCGGACCAGCAGCGCCTCGCTGAGCGGGTTGTGCAGCCACCTGCCCGGCCCGGACACCGGGGTCTCGGTGAACACCACGCGGGTGCCACCGTCCACCGGGTGCAGGGTGACCTCCACCCGGGCCGAGCCCAGCGGGCGGCCCCGGGCCAGCAGCACCAGCCGGTGCTCGGGCTCGCTCTGCTCGACGACGGCCTCGTCGTCCAGGGTCACCGGCCAGTTGCCCTGGGCGTGGTGGATCCGGGTGCCGACGGCGGGCCAGGCAGCCTCGACGGCGCGCACGTGCGAGGCGCCGACCACCCAGTTGCTGTAGCCCCAGCCATCGGCCAGCACCGCCCAGACGGCGGCGGGCTCTGCGGAGACGTGTCGTTCGACGGTGGCCACCGCACCATCGTGCTCCTGGGTGGCGTTCCCGCAACCCGATGGCCGGACCCGCCACGGTCCGTCGGGCGGATGCTCACCCCGGGACGTTGGCCCGCAGCTCGGCCAGCCAGAGCGCCGCCGAGCCGTCCGAGGGCGCCCGCCAGTCCCCGCGCGGGGACAGCGAGCCTCCGGCGGACACCTTGGGGCCGTTGGGCATCGCCGAGCGCTTGAACTGGCTGAACCCGAAGAACCGCTGGCAGAAGACCTCCATCCAGCGGCGGATCTCGGTCAGGTCGTAGGCCGTCCGCTTCGCCTCGGGGAAGCCGTGCGGCCAGTCGCCGGTGCCGGCGTCCCGCCAGGCGTGCCAGGCCAGGAACGCGATCTTGGAGGGCCGGAACCCGTAGCGGAGCACGTGGAAGAGGGTGAAGTCCTGCAGCGCGTAGGGCCCGATGCTGGCCTCGGTGGACTGCGCGGTCTCCCCGGGCACCAGCTCCGGGCTGATCTCGGTGTCCACGATGGCCTGCAGGATGCCGCCGACCTCGTCGTCGAACTGACCCGAGCCGATCACCCAGCGGATCAGGTGCTGGATGAGGGTCTTGGGCACGCCGCCGTTGACGTTGTAGTGGCTCATCTGGTCGCCCACGCCGTACGTCGACCAGCCCAGCGCCAGCTCCGACAGGTCGCCGGTGCCCAGCACGATCCCGCCGCGGTGGTTGGCGATCCGGAAGAGGTAGTCCGTCCGCAGCCCGGCCTGCACGTTCTCGAACGTCACGTCGTAGACGTCCTGCCCGTCGGAGAACGGGTGGTCGATCTCCTCGAGCATCAGCCGGGCGGTGGGCGTGATGTCCAGCTCCGCGGCGGTGACGCCCAGGGCGCGCATCAGCGCCCAGGCGTTGCCCTTGGTGTGCTCGCTGGTGGCGAACCCGGGCAGCGTGTAGGCCAGCACGTCGCTGCGCGGCCGGCCGACCCGGTCCATCACCTGGGCCGCCACGATCAGCGCGTGGGTGGAGTCCAGCCCGCCGGAGACCCCGATGACCACCTTCGGGTCGCCGATCGCGCCCAGCCGCTGGGCCAGCCCGGCGACCTGGATGTTGTAGGCCTCGTAGCAGTCCTGGGCCAGCCGGGCGTCGTCGCTGGGCACGAACGGGAACCGCTCGAGCTCCCGGCGCAGCCCGAGGTCTGCCGCCGGCGGGTCGAGGGTGAACTCGACGGTGCGGGTGACCGGCTCGTGGTGCCGCCGGTTGTCGTCGAACGTGCCCATCCGGGCCCGCTCCTGGCGGAGCAGGTCCAGGTCCACGTCGGCCACCGCGCGCCGGTCGCCGTCGGGGAACCTGTCGGTCTCGGCCAGCAGCACGCCGTTCTCGTAGACCAGGGTCTGCCCGTCCCAGGACAGGTCGGTGGTCGACTCGCCCTCCCCGGCGGCGGCGTAGACGTAGGCGGCCAGGCAGCGCGAGGACGCACTGCGCACCAGCAGCCGTCGGTCCTCGGCCCGGCCGACCGTGATCGGCGAGCCGGACAGGTTGACCAGCACGGTGGCCCCGGCCAGCGCGGCCTCGGCACTGGGCGGGACGGGCACCCAGACGTCCTCGCAGACCTCGGCGTGCAGCACCAGGCCCGGCACGTCGGTGGCGGCGAAGAGCAGGTCCGGGCCGAAGGGCACCTCCTGGTGTGCGCTGCCGTCTGCGACCCGGATCGTGCCGGTCTGGTCGTCGCCGGGCGCCAGCTGACGGCGCTCGTAGAACTCCCGGTAGGTCGGCAGGTAGGACTTCGGGGCGACGCCGAGCACCTGGCCGCGGTGCACCACGACCGCGCAGTTGTAGACCCGGTTGCGGTGCCGCAGCGGGGCGCCGACCACCAGCACCGGCAGCAGGTCGCGGCTGCCCTCGACCACGGTCTGCAGCGCCACCTCGACGGCGTCGAGCAGCGGGTCCTGCAGCAGCAGGTCCTCGATGGAGTAGCCGGAGAGGGTCAGTTCGGGGAAGACCGCGACCGCGACGCCGTCGTCGTGGCAGGCCCGGGCCTGGCGCAGCACCGCCTCGGCGTTGGCCGGCGGGTCGGCCAGCGCGGTGCGCTGGGTGCACGCGGCGACCCGGGCGAACCCGTGCGTGTAGAGCGAGGTGAACCCCATGGGCCCAGTCTCCCGTGTGCCGGGCCGGTGCGTCCGGTGGACACCCCCCGTCGGGTGGGTACCGGGCGTCAGCGCAGGCCGCTGCGGGCCACGCCCTCCACGAACTGCTTCTGGAACAGCGCGAACACCACGAGCACCGGCAGCGTCGACAGCAGCGCCATGCCCATCAGCGCCGGGTAGTCGGTGCCGTACTCGCCCTGCAGGAACGCCAGCCCGATCGGCACGGTGAACAGCTGCTGGTCGTTGAGCACGATCAGCGGCCAGGCGAACTCGTTCCAGCGGTACATGAACGTGAGGATCACCAGCACCGCGATCAGCGGCCGGCACATCGGCAGCACCACCGACCAGAACACCCGCAGGTGCCCGGCGCCGTCCATCCGGGCGGCCTCGAGGATCTCGTCGGGGAT
The DNA here is from genome assembly GCA_025966215.1 of Klenkia sp. GTDB lineage: Bacteria > Actinomycetota > Actinomycetes > Mycobacteriales > Geodermatophilaceae > Klenkia. The sequence goes on along the minus strand of JAOPVM010000181.1, from coordinate 11,279 downwards.
GGCGAGCATGAACTGCCGGCACAGGAAGATGCCGAACGCCTCGGCCGCGCGCGGCACGATCACCGCCCAGTAGGAGTCGATCCAGCCCAGCCCCGCGACCAGCTGGAACTGCGGCACCATCACGACCTGCACCGGGATCATCAGCGTGGAGACGATGACGACGAACACCGCCTGTCGGCCGCGGAACCGGTACTTGGCGAGCACGTAGCCGGCCATCAGGTTCAGCGTCACCGACAGCGCCATGGCCACCAGTGCGATCGCCAGGGAGTTGAGGAAGAAGCTGCCGAAGGGCAGCAGCTCGAAGGCCCGACGGAACCCGTCCAGGGTCGGGTTCTCCGGGAACCAGCGCAGCGGGCCGCTGGTCAGCGATCCCTGGCCGCTGAACGCGGTGACGAGCATCCAGTAGAGCGGGAAGAGCATCACCACCGCGCCGAGGACCAGCGCGACCGCCCGGCCGGAGATCCACCCGGCCCCGCCGCGCCGGGGGGTGCGGCGGGGGGCCGGCGCCTGCGGCCTGGTCTGCAGCGTCGTCACTGGTCGGCCTCCGTGGCCTTCTGCCGACGCCACCACAGGGCCGTCAGCACCGCGATCAGCAGGTAGGTGACCACGCCGATCGTCGCCGCGTAGCCCTGCCGGCGGGCGTCGAAGCCCTCGGCGTAGGCGTAGGTCACGAGCATCTCGGTGGCGTTCCCCGGCCCACCGCCGGTGAGCACGTAGACGACGTCGAACACCTGGAAGCTCTCGATCACCCCCAGGACGACGAGGAACACCGTCGTGGGCTTGAGCAGCGGCACGATGACGTGCCGCAGCCGGGTCCACCGTCCGGCCCCGTCCATCTGGGCGGCCTCGAGGTACTCGGTCGGGATCGACTGCAGCCCCGCGAGGTAGACCACCATGCAGAAGCCGATCTTGGTCCACACGCTGATCAGCACCAGCGAGGCCATCGCGCCCACGCCGTCGGACTGCCAGGGCACGCCGTCCAGGCCCGCGCCGCGCAGCAGCCGGTTGACCACCCCGACGTTCTCGTTGAACACCCACCGGCCGGCGACGGCGATGACCACGCCGCTGATCACGTAGGGCACGTAGTAGATGCCGCGCAGCAGCCCGCGCCCGCGCATCGGCCGGTTGATCGCCAGCGCCACCGCGAGGCCGAGCACCAGCGACACCGGCACGGTGAGCAGGGCGTAGACCCCGGTGTTGAGCGTGGCCCGCCAGAACGTGTCGTCGCCGAACAACTCGCGGTAGTTCTCGAACCCGATGAACTCCCGCGGCCCGAAGCCCGAGGAGGAGTACAGCGAGAGCCAGAGCGTGGCGATCAGCGGCAGCAGCAGGAACAGCCCGAAGACCAGCAGGTTCGGCGAGAGCATCGCCCAGGCGGCGGCGGAGCCCCGCCACGCGCCGCGCCGCTTCCTGGTCGGCCGCTCCCCGTCGTCGGGCAGCGGGGCGGTCACCGCCGCCGGTGCCGTCGTCGTCACGAGAGCCGGCCGGCGATGTCGTCGGAGAGGTCGGCGAGCACCCCGGCCGGGTCGTCCCCGGAGAGGAACGCCTGCTCCAGCCGGTCGACCATCGAGGCGTTCACCGCGTTGAACTGGGGCACGGTGACCTGGGCGGACAGCTCCGGGGTGATCGTGGTGGCCTGCTGTACGAAGAGCTCCATGAGGTCGGGCCGGACGGCGTAGTCCAGCCGCTGGTCCAGCAGCGCCGTCCGGGTGGGCAGCACGGTGGCCTGCGCGCAGAACAGCGCCTGGGCCTCGTCCCCGGAGAGGTGGGCCAGGAAGTCCGCGGCGGCCTCGGGGTTCCTCGACTGCGAGGTGGCCACGACGGCGTTGCCCCCGAGGTCGGCCGAGGCCCGGTCGTCCCGGGGCAGGAACGTGGCGCCGTACTCCCGGCCGGCACCGACGAACGCCGGGTCGATGGTGGGCAGCAGGAAGTCCCCGGCGAAGACCATCGCGATCGTGCCGGCAGTGAACAGCTCGTCGACGTAGGCACCCTTGGTCGACGTCGTCGGCGGCACCAGGCCGTCGGTGAAGAAGGACTGGGTGAAGGCCAGCGCGTCCCGGCCCTCCCGGCTGTCGATCGCGGGCTCGGTGAGGTCCTCGGTGAGCAGCCGGCCGCCGAGCTGGTCGACCCAGCTGAGCCAGCGGTAGGCCCCGGCGAGCTGCCAGTTCACCCCGAAGGCGAACCGGGCCTCCCCGGTCGGCAGCCCCGCGGCGACCGCCCGGAACTCCTCCCAGGTCCAGGCGTCGTCCAGGGTCTCCGGGATGCGCGCTCCGGCCAGCGCCTCGGTGTCGTAGAGGACCAGCGAGGTGTCGGTGTGGTGCGGCACCCCGTAGACCCGCCCGTCGGACTGCACCGCCGAGACGAACGCCGGGCCGAACCCGTCGAGGAACCCGCCGGGCAGCCGGTCGGTGAGGTCGAGCAGGGCGTCGCCGGCGGCGTAGACGCCGATGTCCTGGTAGGTCACCCGGAACAGGTCCGGCGCCCGGTCGCTGGCCAGGTTCGCGTCGATGCCGGTCAACGCCTCCCCGAACGGGACGACGTTGAACACCACCGGGATGCCGCTGGTCCGCGACCACTGCTCGGCGACGGTCTGGAACGCGGTCAGCTCGGCGTCCCCGGCCCAGAGGGTGAAGCTGAGCCGACCCTCGCGGCTGGCCGACCCGTCCCCGCGCTGCAGCTGGAACCCGGTGCCGCAGCCGGCCAGGGCCAGCGCCCCCGCCCCGGAGGCGGCCAGGAAGGACCGTCGGGAGAACCCGCGAGTCCGCCGTGAGTCGACCACCGCTGAACAATCGGGGTTCCGCACGTCACACGCGAGTCGATCTTGGTCCCCGCCTGCCGAGGCGTTCGATCCGGGCGTTGGAGGTCCAGAGCCGGACGCCGGCGGCGGCGACGGCGGCGTCGCCGGGGGCGGCCGGGTCGAAGGGGGTGCCGCCCAGCCAGGCCCAGGCGGCCGGAGGACGACCGATCACCTCGGTGAGCCGGGCCAGCGGCCGCCGCACCTGGCGGTCGACGTGGGCCGCGGTGCGGACCGAGGCCGAGCTGGCGTGGGTGGCCGAGTGCCCGCAGACCTCGTGCCGGGTGGCGAGAACGGCCAGGGCGTCCCAGCTCATCGCCAGCGGGGCGTCACCGGGCAGGTCCTCGTCGAGCACGCCCAGGTCGTGGTCGGCGGCGAAGGCACGCTGCTCTCCCGCGGGGCAGTCCAGGAACTCCGTCGGCGGGTAGAACCACCCGACCAGGCCCAGCTCCTCGCACAGCGGCGCGGCCACCTCGGCGGCGCTGGCGAAGCCGTCGAAGAAGGCCGGGACGACGCCGGGACGCGGGTCCGCCCACCGGCCGGTGTCCAGCGCGACGTGCAGGTCGGCCTCGGTGACCGGGGAGAACCGCTCGGCGTACCAGGTCAGCTCGCGGCGCAGCTGGGCCGCGTGCGAGGCCGGGGTGTTGTGCCAGTTCACGACCCGCAGGTGCCGGCCGGCGAGGACGGCGTCGTGCACCCGCCGCGCCTCGGCGTCCCGGTCGCCGCGGCCGGTGTCGGCCGGCCGCCACGCCGCGAGCGGGGCGTCCGAGGACCCAGGAACACCCCCCGGCGGCCGGAACCGCAGATGGGCCAGCGCGGCGAGGGCGTCCTGCACGGTGGTGTCGGGGGCGGCGTCCCGGAGCACCTGCCAGGCCCGGGCCAGCTCAGCGGCGAGTGCCCGGTCGGCATCGGTGCCCGGCCCGGGGGCGCGGTCCTCGTCGTGCAGCGCGACCAGCATCGCCACCCCGGCCCGGTCCTCGTCCTCGGCCGCCACCGCGCGGGCGGCGGCCAGCACGTCGTCCGCGGTGCCCACGCACGCAGTCTCCCCCGCCCCGCACCCCCGGGGGCGGGATCCTCAGTCGGTCAGCCGGTGCAGCCCGGCCGGGAGGTCACCGGTGTGCAGCACGGCCAGCCGCTGGGTGGCACGGGTGAGGGCGACGTAGAGGTCGCTGTCGCCGCGGACGCCCTCGGCGAGCACCCGCTCGGGCTCCACGAGGACGACGGAGTCGAACTCCAGCCCCTTCGCCTCGGCCGGGCGCAGCACGACGGTGCCGGCCGAGGAGTCCGCGCCGGCGCCGGCGGTGACCGAGGGCAGCTCGGCCGAGACGGCGGCGAGCACCGCGTCGAACCGGCTGACCGGGGTGATGACCGCCGTCGTCCCGCCCTTGCCGGACAGGTCCGAGGTCACCGTGACCACCCGGTCGACCAGCTCGCGCTCGGCCACCCGCTCGGCCCGGGGGTGCTCGCCGCTGCTGCGCACCGAGCGGGGCGCCTCCAGCTCCGAGCCCGAGGCGGCCAGCACGTCGGCGGCGACGTCCATGATCTCGGTCGGCGTGCGGTAGTTGACGGTCAGCTGGGCCAGTCGCCACTGGGTGCGGGCGTGCGGGGTGAGCACCTGCGACCAGCTGGAGGCACCGGCCAGCGAGCCGGTCTGCGCCAGGTCGCCGACCACGGTCATCGACAGGGTCGGGCACTTGCGCGCCAGCACCCGCCACGCCATCGCCGACAGCTCCTGGGCCTCGTCGACCACCACGTGCCCGAAGGTCCAGGTGCGGTCGGCGGCGGCCCGCTCGGAGGTGGACCGGTAGTCGGCCTCCTCCTCGCGGTCGGCCAGCCCCTCGGCGTCCAGCAGGTCGGCCGCGGTGAGCTCCTCGGACTCCTCGTCGTCGTCGGCGTCGTGCGAGCGGGAGCCGTGCAGCAGGTCCAGCGTGCGCTGGGCGTCGTCGACCCCGGCCTGCCGACGACGGGCGGCCGCGGCGCGCTCGGCGCTGTCGTCCACGCCCAGCAGCTCGTCGGCCTCCTCGAGCAGCGGGACGTCGGCGACGGTCCAGGGTGCGTCCGCGGGGCGCAGCAGCAGGGCGCGGTCGGCCTCGGAGAGCTCCCGACCGGCCCGGGCGAGCCGGTCGGGCGAGGAGAACAGGTCGCGCAGCAGCTCCTCGGGGGTGAGCAGCGGCCACAGCTCCTGGACCAGGTCGGCCACCGCGGGCTCGCCGGCGATCTCCCGGCGCAGCTCGCGGCGGTCCTCGGCGTCCAGCAGGTCCTGGCCGCCGCGGACGTCGGAGCCCAACCGGTCGGCCACCCGCTGGGCGATGAGGTCGACCAGGCCGCGGTAGAACGCCGGGCGGGCCAGGTTGTGCAGCCGGGACGCCCGCCTCGCCTGGGTGCGCACCCGGCTGACGTCCCCGGCGCGCAGCCGGATCCGCTCCCGGTCGACCACGACCTCCCGGGTGCCGCGCAGCACGCCCTGTCGCTCCTTGACCGCGCCGGCGATGACCGCCGCCATGTCCAGGCGGCCCTTGACCTCGGCGGTCTCCGGGGTGTCCAGCGCGGTGGCGTCCAGGCCCGGGCGCAACTGGCCCAGCCCGGCCATCACGACGCCGGTCTCCCCCAGGGCGGGCAGCACGTCGGCGATGTAGCGCAGGAACGTCGGGGTGGGGCCGACGACGAGCAGGCCGCTGCGGGCCAGCCGGTCGCGGTGGGTGTAGAGCAGGTAGGCCGCGCGGTGCAGTGCGACGGCGGTCTTGCCGGTGCCCGGCCCGCCCTGGACGACGAGGATGCCGCGGGAGTCCGAGCGGATGATCTGGTCCTGCTCGGCCTGGATGGTGCGCACGATGTCGGTCATCCGGCCGGTGCGGTCGGCGGTCAGCGCGCGCAGCAGCGCTGCCTCCCCGGTCAGGCCGTGCTCGTCGGCCTCCTCGCCGTCGGCGAGCACCAGCACCTCGTCGTCGACGTCGGTGACCGTGCGGCCCGACGTGCGGATGTGCCGGCGGCGGGTGAGGCCCTCGGGCCGGAACGGGGTGGCGGTGTAGAACGGCCGACTCGCCGGGGCGCGCCAGTCGACCAGCGCGGGGTCGCCCCCGGCATCGTCGGCGGGCAGCCCGGTGCGGCCCACGTACAGCGGCTGCGGGGTGGACTCCCGGTCCAGCCGGCCGAGCACCAGGCCCGCCTCGGCGGCGTCCAGCTGCACGATCCGGGTGCCGTGGAAGCGGACCGCGGCCTCCTTCTCCCCCATCGCCTGCGCGTTGTCGACCAGCGGGGCCGAGATGGCCTGCTGCCGGCGGGTGACGGCCAGCTCGCGGGCCGCGTCGAGCCGGGCGTACAGCCCGGTGACGTGCTGCTGCTCGGCGGCGAGCACGGGATCGGTCGGGACCTCAGGGGTGTCGCTGGGCACGGTTCGGGACTCCCTGGGGGTGGCGCTGGACGAGAGGCAGCCACGGTAGTCGCGCTGCCCGCGCCCCGGGCGGCGGCGGGGCGGTCGAGCCGCGCCGCCGCCCGTCGTTCACTCCTGGACCAGCCAGCGCACCAGGCCGTCGAACAGGTCGGTGTAGCCGGGCCACTGCTCGCAGAACGCCGGAGGCGCCCAGTGCGGGGAGCAGTCGGAGGTGAAGACGCCGGCCCGGCCCGAGCCGTAGGCGTGCACGGCCACCAGCGGGTCGTCCCCGACCAGAGCGGGGACGACGGCGTCCGGGCGGGCCACCACCCGGTTGTAGCCCAGCAGCAGCGGCCACTGCTCCCCCGCGCCGCCCAGCGCCGGGTGCGCGGCGTCGACGACCGACGGGGAGACGCCGGCCGGGGTCTCCACCCGGTCGTCCTCGGGCAGCATCTCGACCGGCAGCACCTCGGCGATGGCGGTCTGCCGGAACGCCGCGCGGGCCTGGAAGCCGGAGAAGGACAGGTAGCCGCCGATCATCAGCAGCGCCCCGCCGGCCCCGACCCAGTCGCGCAGCGCGGCGAGCCGGTCCGTGCCGGGGGTGAACCGCTCGAACACCTGCGGTGAGAGCTGGATGGAGTTGGCCCCGATGTCGGAGAGCACCACCAGGTCGTAGTCGTCCAGCGCGGCCGCGTCGTCCGGGAAGTCGGTCGGCACCCGGTGCGCCGGCAGGTGCACCACCTCGTGGCCCCGGGAGGTCAGCGCGTCCCGCAGCGGGCCCACGCCCTCCACGTAGGAGTGCACGGAGAACTCGTCCACGCCCTTCACGTGCGTCGAGGTCGTCATCCAGCTCTCGCCGGCGATCAGGATCCGTGCCACGTCAGCGTCCTCTCGATGCGCGCTCGAAGAGCGCGCGGGGGTTGGTGGTCATGAGGTCGGTCACCGTGCCGCCGTCCAGGCCGCTGCGGCGGAGCCGGTCGGCGAAGACGACGGGCACGTAGGCCAGTCCGTTGCCGCCGAAGCGGGTGAGCATGGCCTTGAGGAACAGGTCGTGGGACAGCAGCAGCCGGTCCCCGTGCCCGGCCCGCACCAGGGCGACGACGGCGGCCGCGGTCTCGGTCGGGGAGGGCGACTGGCCCTCGCCGGGGTAGTCGAAGGGCATGCCGACCATGTCGAACTCCAGCACCGGCCCGCGGTCGGCGACCGAGCGCTGGTAGTCCCGGTCGGCCCCCGAGGGGTCCATGTGGCAGAGCACGACGGCACCGGGATCGACGCCCTCGTCGTCCAGGACGACGTCGAGCACCTCGTGCGCGCGCCTCAGCCAGCCCGGCAGGTGCACGAAGAGAGGCACGCCCACCTCGCGCTGGGCCCGGCAGGCGGCCCGCAGCGCCGTCCGCTCGTCGTCGGTGAAGTCGGGGGAGACCCCGATCTCGCCGATGACGCCGGGGCGGACGTCGTGGCCGGAGACGAACTCGGCCACGAGCTCGGCGGCCAGCTGGTCCGGGGTGGAGGTGGCCACGTGCGGCGGGTGGGTGGCCTGCAGGTACCAGCCCGACCCCATCACCACCTGCACACCGGTCTGCTCCGCCAGCTCGCGCAGCCGCTCGGGGTCCCGACCGATCCCCGGCGGGGTCAGGTCCAACACCGTGCGACCGCCCACGGCAGCGAACCCATGCAGGTCCGCGGCCATCGCCGGGTGGTCGTCCAGCCGGCAGTTGTCGGCGTTCTCGTAGGGGTGGTCGGCCAGCAGCCAGGCCAGGTCGGCCGACACCGGGGCGTCCAGCAGGGCCCGCAGCTGCGGGTCCGGTGCCGGGCGGAAGGCGACCGCGTTGTCGTTGACCAGGTGCTCGTGCGGCAGGACCAGGCCCAGGTCGGCCGAGTCGACGTCGCCCAGGACGGTCCGGACGGCCGTCACGGGCGGCGGGTGAGGCGCTGGACCAGGTACCCCAGGTCCTTGCCGCGCAGGTTGATCCAGACCACGAGCACCAGCACCGTGCCGGTGATGATCGGGGTCAGGTACGGGCTCACCGACAGCAGCGTCAGCCCGTTGGCGATGATGCCGGTCAGCAGTGCCCCGATCATCGTGCCGACGATCGTGCCGCGGCCACCGAGCAGACTGGTGCCGCCGAGCACGACCGCGGCGATCACGGTGAGCTCGAAGCCCTGGGCACTGTTGGCCGAGCCCGACCCCAGCCGAGCGGCGATCAGCAGGCCGGCCAGTCCGGCGGCGAGCCCGGAGAAGCCCAGCGCAGCCATCGTCACCAGCTTGACGTTCACCCCGGCCCGGCGCACCGACTCACTCGCCGCGCCGATGCCGATCACGTACTGGCCGAACCGGGTGTGGTGCAGCAGCACGACCCCCAGCACGACCACGACCAGGGAGATCCAGGCGGTGGCCGAGAAGCCCAGCCACCGCGCCGTCCCCAGCCGGTAGACGAGGGTGCTCGAGGCGATGGGGACCGAGAAGCCCTCGGTCTGGAACAGCGCCAGGCCACGGACGACCGACAGGGTGGCCAGCGTGACGATGAACGCCGGGATGCCCTGGTAGGCGGTGAACCAGCCGTTCACCAGCCCCCAGCCCAGGCCCATCAGCAGCGCGGCGATGATGACCAGCGAGGAGTCCCAGCCGCTGATCAGCAGCTGGGCCGAGATCGCCGCGACGAAGGCCACGATCGACCCGACCGACAGGTCGATCTGCCCGGCGGTGATCACGAAGGTCATCGCGACGCCCACGATGAGCACCGGGCCGACCTGGGTGGCCAGGTTGGAGATGTTGGCGAAGGTCAGGAAGTTCGCATCGGTGACGGCGAAGAAGATGAAGACCGCCAGCGTCACCCCGGCCATGACCAGGGTGGCCTTGTTGGTGCGTGCCCAGAAGGAGCGCTGCTGGGCCAGCCGCTGGGCCGTGGGGGCGGCGGTCTCGGATCCGGTCTGGGTGGCGGTCACGCCCGGGCCCCTTCGCTGCGGGTCGGCACCGGGGAGCGGGTGATCAGGGCCACCAGCTTCTCGATGTCCAGGTCGGCGATGGCCGCGTCGTCGACGCTCTGGCCCTCGTACATGACGGTGATCCGGTCACAGACCCGGAAGAGGTCCTGGAGCCGGTGGGTGATGAGGATGACGCCGACGCCCTGGGCGGCGACGTCCCCGATGAGCTTGAGCACCGACTCGACCTCGGCGACGGCCAGCGCCGCGGTCGGCTCGTCCAGGATCAGCACGTCGGGGGCGAAGGAGACCGCCCGGGCGATGGCGACGGTCTGCCGCTGACCGCCGGACAGCGTGCCGATCTCCTGGTGGGTGCTCGTGACCTTGACGTGCAGGTCGGCCAGGATCTCGGCGGCCTTGCGGTGCATGGTCGCCCGGTCGATGAACGGCCCCCGCCGGGGCTCGCGGCCCAGGAAGAGGTTGCTCGCGACGTCGAGGGTGTCGCACAGCGCCAGGTCCTGGTAGACGATGCCGATCTTCTCGGCCTGCGCGTCGGCAGGGGTGCTGAAGCGGACCGGCCTGCCGTGCACCCGGATCTCGCCGTCGTCGTGCTGGACCGCGCCGGCCAGCACCTTCATCAGGGTGGACTTGCCGGCGCCGTTGTCGCCGACGAGGCCGAGGACCTCCCCGCGGCGCAGGGTCAGGTCGACCCCGCGCAGCGACTTCACCGGTCCGTAGGACTTGGTGATGCCGGCCAGCTCTACGAGGAGGTCCGCGGAGAGGTCCTGGGCCATGTCGGTCAGGCCTCCAGGTAGAAGGTGAAGTCGTCCACGTTGTCCGGGGTCACGATCTCCGTGGGCACCGGCTGGTCCTTCTCCACCGGGTTGCCGCAGGACAGGTCGATCGCCGCGGCCATCGCGCGGTAGCCGAACTCGAAGGTCTGCTGCTGCACCACGCCGGTGATCCAGCCGTCGCGCAGGCCCTGCACGGCGGGGTCGGAGAGGTCCCAGCCGACGACGTCGACCCGGTCCTGGGCGCCCTGTCCGCGGACGGCGGCGGCGACGCCGATCAGGGCCGGTTCGCCGGTCGCGTAGACGTAGGCCAGGTCGGGGTTGCCGGTGAGCAGGTTCTCCGCAGCGGTCTGCGCGGACTCCTGCACGTTCTTGCCGTCGACGACGGTCCCGATGGTCATCCCGCCGGCGGTGACGGCGTCCTCGAAGCCCTGCTGGCGCTCCAGCTGGATGGTGGAGTTCAGCGCGCTGACGATGCCGACCTCGCCCTCACCACCGGACTGGTCCAGCAGCGCCTCGCCGATCAGCGCACCGCTCTCGGAGTTGGCGGTGCCCACCTGGGCGTCGATGCTGGGGTCGTCGATGATCGCGTCGACGGCCACCACCGGGATGCCCGCGGCATCGGCTGCCTGCACGGAGGGCTTGATGCCCTCGGTGTCGATCGCGGCCACGATGATCGCGTCGACCCCGTCGGCGACCAGGGTGTCGATGGCGTTGGCCTGGGTCACCGAGTCGTCGTTGCCGCTGATGATCTGCAGGTCCACGCCCTGCTCGTCGGCCATGGCCTGGGCCGCCGAGTTGATCTGGTTGAAGAACAGCGCCTGCAGGTTGATCGTCACCAGCCCGATCTGCAACGGCCCGTCGGCGGGCTGCTCGCAGCCCACCGGCTGGGTGCTGGACTCGGGGAGGGAGCCGGCGGACTGGCTGCCGGACGCGGCAGGGTCCGCGGCGGGCGAGCCGCTGTCACACGCGGCGAGGGCGAGCAGGCAGGCGCCTGCGGCGAGGGCGAGGGGGCGCTTCACGGGGTGGGTCTCCTCCGGGCGGGGCGGTGCGGGACGGTGCGGGACGGTGTCGTGCGGGTGTCGTGCGGGTGTCGTGCGGGTGCAGCCGTGCGGGGTGGGGTCAGGGGGCGGGCGGCCGCTGCAGGGCGGCGTCCACCTCGGCGGGGGACGGGGCGGCGCGCGCGCCCTCCCGGGTGCAGGACAGGCTGGCTGCTGCGGCGGCCCGGGTCGCGGCGCGCACCGGGTCCAGACCGGCGGCCAGCCCGGCCAGGTGTGTGCCGACGAAGCAGTCGCCGGCGCCGGTGTCGTCCGTGACGTCGACGGCGAGCGCCGGGCCCTCCGCCGTCCCGTCCGGGCCGGTCAGGGCCCAGCCCCGCGGTCCGTCGGTGACGACGACGGTG
>JAOPVM010000179.1 GCA_025966215.1 Klenkia sp. | reverse complement strand
CGGATGACCCACCTGAAGCGGGTCGGGCCCGGCGGCAAGGAGGTCTTCCACCTCGACGTCGACGACGACACCGCCGTGCACGTCCCCTGCCTGGCCGGCGGCGCCACGATGCACGACTTCTACACGGTGCACGGAGCCGGGAGCAACCGGGGTCACCAGGTGCGGCGTGCCTGGGTGCTGGACTTCAGCACGGCCCCCCTGCACCGGCGGGCCGTGCGGCGGATCAGGGAGCTGACCCGTTCCCTCTCGTCCCCGTCCCGCTGAGGTCGGCGAGGCGGCCGGTCCGGTAGACCTGGTCGAGCCGGTCCACGTGGCCGGCCAGGTCGAACTCGGTGCGCTGCAGGTCGCGCAGGGATGATCCGTACGCCTGCCGAGCCCCCTCGTCGTCGGCGAGCCTGACTAACAGCCGCGCCGCGGCAGCGGCGTCGCCCGGGGGGAACAGGGCGGCGTCGTGTGCGCGGCCGACAGTCTCCAGTGGTCCACCCGACGCGGTCGTCACCACCGGGGTGCCCCAGGCCATGGCCTCCAGGATGCTCAGCCCGCACGGCTCCGCCGGCGCCGGCGCCAGCACCACGGACGCCCGGCGGAACAGGGCCTCCGGTGCGGAGACCCACCCCGGAAAGTCCGTACTGTCGTCGATGCCGAGCTCGCTGGACAGGTCCTCCAGTGCGGTCCGGTCGGGGCCGTCACCGGCGACCACGAGCCGCCAGCCCCGGTCGCCGAGACCGCTCGCAGCCCAGGCGCGGAGGCCGGTGGGGGTGTCCTTCTCGGGGGCCAGGCGGTGCGCCATGACCACCAGGGGCTCGCGCTGGGCCGCGATGTCGGCCTGGGGCAGGACGCCGTTGAGCATGACCACGTCGGGGTGGGGGGTGAGCTGGTCGGCGACGAACCTGCTCACCGCGAGTTCGGCGGTGAGGCCGCGCCGCACAAGGGGTGACAACAGCCGGGCGGCCTTCCCGTGACCCCGGAGGGCCGTGATGTGCCGCGTGGAGAAACGCCGTCCTCCGGTGGCGGGTGCCGCAGCGAGCACGGCGAAGTCCGCCTTGGCCATGTGGCTGTGCAGCACGTCGCGACGACCTCTTCGGACCAGGGAGCGCAGCGCCGTCGCGGCCGTCCCCCCCGGTGCCCAGGTCACGGACCGCGGCAGCAGGTCGGTCATGGTCGCCTCGGCGCCGCCGACAACGGCCACCGCGTGTCCGCGTTCGGCTTGCAGTCCGGCGACGTCGACCACGTATCGTTCGGTGCCGGCAAACGTGTCGGTGACGACGACGTGGGTGATGCGCAGCTGGAGCCTCCGTCGGTCGTCCGGCCGCCAGGTGCCGGCCGGTGCCGATCATCATCCACGGGGAGAGCGCTGGTGACGACGTCCGACGTCCTGCCACTCGTGGCAGTCGTCGTCCCGGTCTACGACGCAGGCGCCTTCGTCGCGGCGAGTCTGTGCTCGGTCGCCCAGCAGTCCCACGGCCGGTGGTTCTGCGTCGTCGTGGACGACGGGAGCACCGACGACTCCTGGGCGCAGATCACCCGGGCCACGGTGGGCGACCCACGGTTCCTCGCCCTTCGGCAGGACAACCGGGGGGTGTCGGAGGCGCGGAACGCCGGACTGCGGGAGCTGCCCGCCGAGACCAGGTACGTGTCCTTCCTCGACGCCGACGACCTGCTGCTGCCCGACGCCCTGGACCGGCTCGTGGACGCTCTGGAGGACCAGCCTGCCGCGGTGGGCGCCTACGGCCTCGCCGAGCTCGTGGACGAGCACGGGCGGACGGACGGGGCGTGCCGCCACGGGGCCCGTCAGCGGGACCGCAGGGCCCTGCGGGGACGCCGCCTGGTGCCCGTCGGTGCTCGGGAACCGCTGACCTTCAACGAGGCGGCCGTCGTGAGCCCGGTCTGGCCGCCGGCGGTGGCGCTCTTCCGCAGGTCGGCCCTGGACGCGGTGGGTGGCTTCGACCGTGGCCTCGTCCAGCTCGAGGACTGGGACCTCTACCTGCGGCTGTTGCGGCTGGGCGACGTCCTGGCCCTCGACGAGCAGGTGGCCTGGTACCGGACGCACGGCGGCCAGGCGACGGGCCGGGTGGGCGAGAACGTCTACTTCTCCGACCAGGTCCGCCGTCGTGCCTGGAGGTCCCCGGCGAACACGGCGGTGCACCGCACGACGGTGCGCCGGGCGTGGAGGCAGGTGCACGTCCGGCGCAGCGCCCGGGTCGTGCAGCGGCTGGCCAGGGCCGTGGCCCGCGGGGACGTCCGACGGGCCCTACCGCTGGCGGTCGCCGCCCTGGTGATGGGCGTGCAGACGATGGCTCCCGGTCCGCCCCCCGCCTCCCGCCGCCTCGTGCGGTGGAGTGGCCGCACGGTCTGACCCCCCCCGGAGGGTCTCAGCGCGACAGGAGTTGCAGTGCCCGGCGGGCAGGGCCGGGGAGCGTGCCGCCCAGCCAGTCGAGGTCCGACCGGTCGAAGACTCCGACCGTCCGTGACCCGAGGGCGACGACGACGAGGAACACCGTGCCGGCCGCGAGGTCGCCGAGGACACCGCCGACCTGGTCCTTGGTGGCCGCGGCCGCGGCCGCGGCCAGCACGGCGACCAGCACGGCGATCACGAGCCTCCCCGGGCGGAGGTTGAGCCGGATGTCGTTGCGCAGGGTGTAGCCGACGATGACCACGGCGCTCGAGGTCTGGGCGGCGAAGGTCGTGATCATGGCGCCGGTCGTCGCGAAGGGCGGGATGAGCAGGAAGGCCAGCACGACGTCGACGGCGGCCGCGGTGCCGCCGGCGACGAGCACCGGCTTCAGCCGCCCGGTCCCGGTCCACAGCGCCGTGCAGATCTGACCGAGGGGGACGACGAGCAGCGTCAGACCGAGGATGCGCACCAGGCTTGCGGCGGGGGTGAACTCGGACCCGTACGCGGTGGTGACCAGCCCGGGGCCCACGCTCACCGTGGCCGCGGCCAGCACGATGCCGGTCGTCACCACGACACGAGCCGCCCGCCCGAGGGTCGCGGTCACTGCTGCGGGGTCCTGGCTGAATCGGGCTGCGATGGCCGGCAGTGCCGCGTGGATGAGCGCACCGGTCACCGTCGTGGGGATCGCGACCACGTTGAAGGCGACGGAGTACATCGCGACCGTGCGGGAGTCGTGGAACTGGTCCAGGAAGACCAGCTCGAGGCGCCGCTCCACGATCTGGGTGATCAGCAGCGAGAGCGTGAACAGGCTCCAGAGCTTGAGCACCGGCTTCCACTCGGGGCGGTGCTCCGCGCGGACGGCGGGCCCCGGGGTCGAGCGGCCCAGCCTGTCCAGCGCGACCAGCAGGGCGATCGCGACGACGAGCTGGGCGGTGAAGACGCCCTGCACGCCGAGCCCGGCGTAGACGGCCCCGATCGCCATGAGCGGACTGGCGGCCTGGGCCACGAGGCGGAGTCGGGACGTCCGGGTCCAGCCGCGACGGGCGATGTCCCGGCTGGCGCGGGCCCAGCCGAGGGCGTCCACGAACGCCGTGGCCGCGGCGAGGTACCAGAGAACTTGGTAGTCGGTCCGGGCGAGTCCGATCGACACGAGGACGGCCGCGGTGACCGTGCCACCCACCAGGTGAGCCCCGGACGACCACCGGCCCAGCCAGGCCAGTCGGCCCTCGTCCCGTGCGCCCACCGCCGAGGCGAGCAGCTGGATGCTGGCCGTGGTGAAGGAGAAGATGAGGACGGAGACCAGGGTGGAGGCCACGTAGGCCACGACGCTCTGCTGGCCCAGGACGTCGGCGCCCAGCTCGCGGCTGATGACGATCGAC